>CAZKYZ010000070.1:0-12212 GCA_964557055.1 uncultured Desulfobacterales bacterium | reverse complement strand
AGATACGGCTTCTCCCTCGGCGCCGCGGCTCTGAAGCTCTCCGGCTTTTGCAACGTTAAGGTAAATTTCGTTCGACTTTTTTCGGTTTTCCAGCAGGGTTAACAAACAAGGGGTATTTCATGATTCAGTCCAAGGTTTCCGCAAAGCCTTCCGGGTACCGTTGGGTGGTTTTCGGTCTTTTGGCTTTCGGCTACCTGCTGGTTTATTTTCACCGGCTCTGCCCGGCAGTGGTGGCCCTGGACATGCAGGCCGACCTGAATACCAGCGGCGCTTTGCTGGGTTTTCTGGCAGCCGCCTATTTTTATCCTTATGCCTTGATGCAGCTTCCTTCAGGCCTGCTTTCCGACTCATGGGGGCCTCGTAAAACCATAACCATCTTCTTTGCCCTGGCCGGCGCCTCTTCCATTTTTTTGGGAATGGTCGAGACAACGGGTTTCGCCATAATGGCCCGGGCACTGGTGGGGTTGGGCGTGGCCATGCTTTTTGTCCCGACAATGAAAGTGATGACCAATTGGTTCAAAACAGAAGCGTTTGCCCGGATGACCGGCATATTGATGGCTGTGGGTGGACTGGGGGCCTATACCGCCTCCAGGCCCCTGGCCTGGCTTAGTGACAAGATAGGCTGGCGGGGCAGCTTTGTGATTATTGGCATCGCCACCCTGGTGGCGGCGGCAGCCATCTGGTTTTTTGTGCGCAACACTCCCCAGGACATGGGGCTTCCGGCGGTTAACCAACCGGCTCGGGGCAATCCCGCCAAAACCAAGACCATCGGGCTGGCCCAGGGTATGAAGATGGTGCTTTCCTCGGGTCCCTTCTGGGTCCTGGCGGCCTGGTTTTTCTTTACGTCCGGCATATTCTTCAGCTTCGGAGGGCTGTGGGGCGGTCCCTATCTGATGCACGTCTATGGTCTCAGCAAAGCTGAGGCAGGCAACATACTTGGGATGTTGGCGTTGGCTATGATCGTGGGGAGTCCTTTTCTCAGTTGGCTGTCGGGAAGTGTCTTTCGCTCCCGGAAGAAGGTCATCGTCCTGGCCTCAATCATTACGCTATGCCTGACGATTCCCCTGGCCTTCTTTCCCGCTGCCATGAACCGCCCATCGCTTTACATCCTGTGCTTCCTTCTGGGGATGTTCAACAGCGCTGTGGTCGTGGTGGCCTTCACTACGGTCAAGGAACTGTTCCCGGTGGAGATTGCCGGCACCTCGGTGGGACTGGTAAACCTGTTCCCCTTTTTAGGTGGAGCTGTTGCGCCGCCGATTTTAGGGGCCATTCTGGAAGTCCAGGGAAAAACCGCAACCGGTTACTCTCCCGAAGCTTATTCCAAGGCCTTTATGGTTTACTTTTTATTTGCCTTAATTGCTTTGGGGGCAGCGTATTTTATCACCGAGACGATGAAAAAAGCGCCCGGCTAACCCTTATAGAGGAAAAAATGATGAGTTTGGAAGTTTGGATTGCCTTTGTCTTCGCGGCGACTATTATCCTGGTTATACCAGGACCGACAATCATTTTGGTAATAAGCCAGGCAGTTACCCATGGGCGCAGGTCAGTGGTACCACTTGTTGCAGGCGTGTTTTTAGGAGATTTAACGGCAATGACACTCTCGCTTTTAGGCCTCGGGGCGATTCTGTCTACCTCAGCCGCACTTTTCACGACCTTCAAATGGATTGGAGCGATTTATTTGATCTGCCTTGGAATAAAACTATGGAAAATCAACCCGAATAATGATTCGGTCCCGTGTGAGGTAAAAAATTCGTCAGCACGATCGCTTTTAAGAAGTTCATTTGTTGTGACGGCGCTTAACCCCAAAGGTATTGCCTTCTTTGTTGCATTCCTTCCGCAATTTATTGACATGCTCGAACCAGTAACTCCTCAATTAACCTTGCTTGGAGGGACCTTTTTGTTCTTAGCCGTTGTCAATGCAGCCATATATGCTTTTTTTGCCGGACAACTTAGAGAACACATGAAAAAGAGAAGAATCCGGATATGGTTTAACCGTTGTGGTGGGACTGCATTAATTGGAGCGGGTTTATTTACTGCCGGTATCCAACGAGCGATATAATCGGGAATGTAAGTTCGGCAAATGGTTTTCGCAATTTACATCCAGTCCAGCAGGGCATCCAGGATTTTCCCATACACTTCCTCCGCCGGGCGCAAATCCGATTTTACTAGGCCGAAAGAGTGGTCGGCGCCTTCGATGATCTTTTTCTGCCAGGGGGCCGGCAACTTTTGGGTGACCTTTTCCAGTCGATCCAGGCGGCAGAAAACATCACGGGTCCCAGTGAAGAACAACATGGGCACTTTGATATTATAAAGGTGCTGGTCCCGCAATTGATCCGGTTTTCCCGGGGCGTGCAGGGGGTATCCGAGAAAAACAAGGCGGTGGGCCGCAAGGCGGCCTGCCGCAGCTGTCTGCGAAGCGATGCGGGCTCCCAGGGATTTGCCGGCGGCGGCGATGTTGCCTTTGGTTCCGAACGCTTTTCTGAACCAGGCGAAAACATCGATCCAGGTCTGCTCCAGGCATTTCTGGGGATCCGGTGATTTTTTACCCGCATCCCGGTACAGAAAATTGAACCGCAGGGCGGTGATGCCGTTTTGCGCGACACCCGCTGCCAGGTAGGCCAACAGATCGTTGTGCATGTCGTTGGCCGCGCCGTGGGCCAGAATGATACCTTTGGGCCGGACAGTGGTGCCGGTGCCAGGGGGGGTGAGTATAGCGCTTACCCGGCTGCCGTCGTTCAGCGGAATGGATATTTCACGTGAAGTGGTCATGAACCGTTCTCCTTACGGGGTTTGCCGCTATTATTAACAGATTTCGCGGTGGATTCAATCTGTTTTTGGCCGGGAAGCGATTGCAAAGCAAGTCCGATTCGGCTATAGCCATGCAGCGACTGGATTCATCGTTTTTACACGAGCGGGAAGGTAGACGTCTGATGGCGACGGTGGCCCAAAAATTGATTCGATCCCTGCAGCAGGCGGGGGTTCGGTGGATATTCGGTGTCCCCAGCGGAAACTGGGTGGACTACATGGCGGTTGCCGAGCAGGAAGCGGGTATCGATTTTATCTTGGTGAGCAATGAGGCCAGCGGCGGTTTCATGGCCGATGCCTGCTGGCGGCTCAGCGGAAAAATGGCGGCCTGTTTTGGGACCTTCGGGCCGGGGGCTTGCAACCTGACCACCGGCGTCTGCTGCGGATATCTTGACCGGTCTCCCATGATCGTGCTGACGGATGAGATGGACGATCGCATGATCGCGCGGACGACCCAGATGAACATCGATCACCAGGCCCTGTTTGCTCCTATTACCAAAAAGACCTTGCGGCTTGATCCGGGTTGCGTGGAAGAAACCGTATACGCGGCGGTGCAAACGGCTGTCGGTGAGGTGCCGGGCCCGGTGCATATCGGTTTGCCGGCCGGTAAAACGGCCCTGCTGGAGGCCGGACCGCAAACAGCCGGCCCGCTTCCGCCGCTGTCGATTGCCGCACCCGAAGCCGGGCAGCTGGATGAAATGGTTTCCCTGTTTGAACGTTCGGCCAGGCCGATACTGGCCTTGGGCCTGTCGGCTGTTCGCCATGGGGTCCAATCCATGGTAAGAGAAATCGCCGAGAAATTCAGTCTCCCGGTGGTGCTGACCCCCATGGCCAAGGGGATGCTGCCGGAAAGCCATTCCTGTTACACCGGTGTACTTGCGCACGCTTTGTCCGATACGGTGGCGCAGACCCATCAGGAAGCGGACCTGGTGGTGGGCATCGGTTACGACCCGGTGGAAATCAACTACGAAGACTGGATGCCGCCGGTGCCCCTGATTCATGTGGACACGGTGCCGGCGGATATCGACAGGGCGGCGCTTCCCGTTGTCTGCGATGCCGTCGGAGACCTGGTCGTATCCCTGAACCGGCTGCTGGAAACCGATGCAAAACCAAAGGCCTGGGATATGGCGCAGCTCGCAGAGCGACGTTTGGCGATGTTTGCCCTGTTGGAGCCGTCTGCCGATCAATTCTCCGCCCTGACCGTTCTTGCGATGCTTCGCTCCTTTTTGCCGGATGACGGTGTTATGACCTGTGACGTTGGTGCCCACCTGCACCTGATCGGGCAGCAGTGGCGGACGCCGGCGCCCGACCTGCAACTGATGACCAATGGGTGTTCTTCCATGGGGTATGCCATACCGGCGGCCATTGCGGCCAAAATGTGCCGGCCGCAACAGGAAGTGGCCTGTGTGGTGGGGGACGGCGGGCTTTTGATGATGGCCGGAGAAATGGCAACCGCCATGCGCCTGGGGCAAAGAATCGTGTTCGTCGTTATAAGGGACAGTTACCTGTCGCTGATTCGGATCAAACAGGAGAAAAAAGGATACCGGCGATATGGTACCCCCCTGTTTGGGGAGCGATATTCTCCGGCCGCCTCCCTTTTCGGTGTGCCCGTGTTGCCGGCCGCTTCGGAAAAAGAGTTACACGCGGCCCTGGTAAAGGCGTTTTCCGGTGATGGGCCGGGGATTGTAGAGGCCGTTGTCTCATCGGAATGTTATGACCATCTTATTTTAAAGGGAAACAGATGATGAAAACTGTTCGTTTTGTGCTTTGCGGGCTTGGAAACGTCGGCGGGGCGCTGATCCGGCTTTTACAAGAGCGCAGCGCTGACATTGGAACTACTTATGGTATCCGCTTTGTGCTGGCAGCGGCTGTCGATATCGGAGGGGTTGCTGTTGCCGAATCCGAAAAGGGCCTGCCCTTTGCGGACATCGATTCAGGATTGCAATCCGGTTCGCCTATCGAAAAACTTATGGGTTGCGGTTTTCCTGGAAAAACCGGGTTGGAAATTATTCAAGAAATTGCGGCGGACCTGCTGGTCGAAGCCACACCCACCAATCTGATTGATGGGGAGCCTGGAACCACCCACATCCGTGCGGCCCTGTCGCGGGGCATGGATGTCGTCAGCGCCAACAAAGGGCCGCTGGTGCTTTATTACGGAGATCTTCACCGGATCGCCGCAGAGAACAGGTGCCGGATTCACCTGAGTGCGGCTGCGGCTGCCGCCCTGCCCACCCTGGATGTGGCCGAGGTGTGCCTTGCCGGAGCCCGCATAACGTCCATCGAAGGGATTTTAAACGGCACCACCAATTATATCCTGACACAGATGGAAGAAAAAGAGTGGACGCTTAAACAGGCACTGGCAGAGGCGCAGCGGATGGGTATCGCCGAAACCGATCCGTCCTATGACATTGACGGCCACGACACGGCCAACAAAATAATCCTGATTGCCAACCGGGTTTTCGGAACCGAATTCGGCCCTGGGGATATTGACGTCGAGGGTATTGCCGGGATCCGGCCGGACGATATTTGCATTGCAACAGCGCGGGGCATGGCGATCAAGCTACTCGGGACTGCAACCAGGACAGCCGCCGGTGTTTCCCTGAAAGTAGCGCCGCAAGTACTCGACGCGGAGCATCCCCTGGCGCTGATCAACGGTTCCGAAAAAGCGATCAGTTACCTCACCGACAGCATGGATCGGATCACCGTATCCGGCGGCAGGAGTTCTCCGGTGGGGGCTGCCGCCGCCCTGTTGAAGGATATGATTAACGCCTACCGATTGAAGAGGAGATTCAATGGAATATCTAACAGGTGAGAATATTATCACGGTGATCGTGGCATTGGTGATGCTGGTATGCCTGAAGAAGATTTTTAAGGGGGATTTGGGCGACAACAAGGTTGGACCTATTCTGTTGTTTATCATTCTTGGTGCGGCGCTGTATGTGTGGAAAAGCGGTGTGGCCTCAGAGATCGTGAGCGGCCTTTTCGGGTCCTCCCGATAATTGTGTAGGACGTGGCCTGAAGCGGAAATAGGAACGGAGGGCGTTCGGATTCGCAGGTTTTCCGATTGGTTGGCTATGGGGTTGAGCCGATCAAAATCCAATCAACCCTGTCGCGGACAGGTGCTGAAAGATTTATAGCCAATCAGCAATACGGAATAAAACGCCATAAAATCAATTTAATGCAGTTAAATTGAACGCTTATTATGAATGAGCATTCATTATTTTAAGTTGATTTTCTTTCATACCTTCCTTACCCTATATGAAACAGTGCACCAAAAACAGCGACACCAGCTAAAACTGGAAAGGGGACATTATGAAAAAGGAAGACATTATCGCCATTGCAGACGGATTAAGGCTTATTGAAGAAGGTGTCGAAAAGATTCAGAATATCATGCGGGATCTGAAAATCAAGTCGCTGGCCGACGTGGCCGCCCAATTACTCCCCATTTTTAAAGCGGAGGAAGATGCCCTTACGGAATCGATTATCAAGCACCTGGACAAATAGTGTCGGCATTCCGGCTCCCGTTGATGCCGGGTTTTGAGGACAGCGCCTATTTCGATATAACCGCTATCCCCGATTTTTTGATCAAGAGATGGATAATGTCTCCGGTACGCGGGAGAGTAGTGTCGTTTTGCAGATCAAAAGAAAGGCATCGGCCTTTTTGGAAGGCGACCCGGACGCGGTACACCGGGCCGATGAACTGCCGGCTTGTCACTGTGCCGGAGAGTCGGCAACCGAAGACGGCGCTATCAACGACTGGTGTCGTGTGGTTGCCGCCGCACTCAAGAAAGGCTGCTTCCGGCCGGATTAAAAGAGCCTGCCCCCCGGATTTTTTCCGGTTTTCCGGAAAGATCGCAATATTGCCCAACTCAGTTTGCGCCCATCCTTTATTTACGGCCGAACAATTAATAATATTCGACAACCCTAAAAAACGGGCGACTTTCTCTGTAGCCGGTTCTTTGTAGAGCTTTTCGGGGCGGTCGATCTGGACGATACGCCCTTCGAACATGACGGCGACCGTATCCGCCACGGCAAACGCTTCGGCCTGATCATGGGTCACGAATATGGTCGTGACCGACAGTTGACGCAGGATTGTGTGCAAATCCCGCATCAACCTTTCCCGCAAGGCCCTGTCCAGAGAGCCCATCGGTTCATCCAGCATCAAAAGCCGCGGTCTCGGCGCCAGGCTCCTGGCGAGTGCGACCCGCTGCCTTTCCCCGCCGGAAAGCGCTTCCACATTTCTGTCGGCCTTGCCTTCCAAACCGACCAGAGCCAGCAGGTCATTCACATTTCGGTCAATGGTATGTTTTGGTTTTTTCTGCATGTGGAGCCCGAAAGCGATATTCTGTCCTACGGTCTTGTGAGGAAACAGGGCGAATTCCTGGAACATCAGGCCGAAATTGCGATCCTGTGGGGGAAGCCCCTTCAAATCGTCACCATTGATCCGTATACTGCCGCTGTCCGCTTCCGCAAGGCCGGCGATGATCCGCAACAGGGACGTTTTTCCGCAGCCGGATGGGCCCAAAAGACAAAGCACCTGGTTTTTTGCAAGGGTCAGTGATACGTCCCGAAGGACCGGCGTGTCGCCTAACGACGCTGTGATTTGCTTGATTTCTAAAAAAGCCACGTTTGAATCCTGCTAAGAGGTTTTGGGTCCCGGGCTGCATTTTTCCATCAATAAAAAACCGATTGTTGTCACTGCCATCAGCAGGCTGCTCATGGCCATGGCTTGACCGAAGTTCAGCGAACCTGGCTGACCCAGCAGCCGGTAAATGACTACCGGCATGGTCGGCGTGTCCGGCCGGGCGATAAAGGCAGTGGCTCCGAATTCACCCAGGCTGATTGTAAAGGCGAAAACAGCGCCTACAATCAGGGCGCGCCCGGCAATCGGCAGATCGATATGGCGCCAGACCTGGTAGGCCCCGGCCCCTAAAACAGTTGCGCTTTCCCGGAGGCCGGCGGGGATGCTTTTCAACGCCGGCAGCACGCTTCTGACGACAAAGGGAAAAGCCACCAGGCTGTGCGCGATGGGAACCAGAATCCAGGCCGTCCGAAGGTTCAACGGGGGTTCGTCCAGGGCAATGATAAATCCGAAACCGAGGGTTACGGCGGAGGTGGAGAGCGGCAGCATAAAGATGGGATCAAGCCATCGGCTTATGCGGTTGGCGGGACCACACAGAAATGCCGCTGCCGCCAGTCCGAGGGGAACAGCCATCCCAAGGGTTACCAGGGCGAAGCTGAGTGACTGGGCGATGGCCACCTGCGGGGGTACGAAGAAGATGGATCCGGTTTTGTCGGCGAACAGGGCCCGGTAATAGAACCATGAAATGCCGTTTTCGGTCAGCAGGGAGCGGGCCACAAGGGCGGCCAGCGGTACGATCAGGAACACGAGTAGCAGGGACAGGATTGTTCCCACCACAATTTTATCGCCGCGTTTGGCGACCCGCCGGCAGTTTTTGTCGAGCGATCCGGGCATGAGCGATATGGAAACCTTTTCCTGCAGGCGGGTGTAGCGCCACATGAGCGTGAATGTGAAAATAATCTGGATAATGGACAGGGTGGCTGCCATGGGGAGGTTGAAAATGTGCACCGCCTGCCGGTAAATTTCCACTTCAATGGTTGTGTATGCCGGGCCGCCTAGAATGAGGACAACTCCGAAACTGGAAAAGCAGAATATGAACACCAGCAAGGCTGCGGACAGGACAGCCGGGCGCAGGAGCGGGAACGTTACCCGCCAAAAGACCTGCCACCCACCGGCACCCAGCATTCGGGCCGATTCTTCCAGGCTGGTATCCAGTCCGGACCAGAAGCTGCCGACGATTCTGGCGACCACCGCGATATTGTAAAATACGTGGGCCAGCAGGATCGCCCAGATCGAATGGTCCATGTGTACAAGCGGGCTTGACACTTGCAGAAATTCGGCCGCCAGTAAATTAACCAGCCCGTCGGAGCCCATCAGCGCCTGAAAAGCGGCGGCGACAACGACTGTCGGCAGGACAAACGGTATGGTGACGATTGTCTGCACCAGACCTTTTGCCGGAAAGCGAAAGCGCCCGAAGATATAGGCGACCGGGAGTGCGAGTGACACTGTCAGTAAGGTGGACGCCGCCGCCTGCCAGAAAGTGAACCAGATGACACGGCCGTAGTATGGGCGTGAAAAGAGCTTTTCCAGCCCGTCCAGACGGAACGATCCATGGGGCGCGAAGCTGAACATAAAAATATCGGCCAGCGGGTAAAAATAAAACAGTCCCAGGAAGGCAAGCGGCAGGCCGGCCAAGAGCATCCGTCGACCGGACCCGGAGCTTCTCCAAAACCTTATCCCGGCAGTATCGCGGGACACGCCCATGGGGGCAGCCGGCGGCTGTACTGCTCTGTTTGATTGTTTGTTGTCCATACGCAGTATTTTTGATCCACCCACCTATCGTATCACCGCATCCGTCCACCCTTCGATCCATTTTTCCCGTTTGGCGCTGATTGTTTGGGGAGGTATAGCAGCCGGTTTTTCCGCCACAGCGCCATGCGCCACAAATACCCGGGGAAGTTTCGCTTCCCGGTTTGCCGGAAAAACAAACATCTGAAGAGGAATGTCTTCCTGAAACGGTTTTGAGAGCAAATAATCAACAAGTTTTTCAGCCAGTTTGCGGTTTTGGGTTCCCGCCAGGATACCGACGAATTCGATCTGTCGAAAACAGGATCCCGGGGTAACGACAGCGGCTGTCGGTGCCTCGGTCAGTTTCTTCTCCGAAAAATAAACTTCTGCCGGCGGACTGGTGGCATAGCTGACCACAATGGGGCGGTCGCCCGTGGATGCCGCTGTAAAATGCCCCCAATAGGCTTCCTTCCATCCGTCGGTTACCAAAACATTGTTCTGCTGCAGCTGCTTCCAGTAAAGCGGGTACCCGTTTTCGCCGAACCGGGCAATCGTGGCCAGCAGAAAAGCCAGTCCGGGCGAAGAGGTGGCCGGGTTCTGGACCACGGTCAAACCGGCATATTCCGGGCGGACCAGGTCCGCAAGATTATCCGGCGGCCGCAACCCTTTTCGGGAAAACCATGCGCGGTCGTAATTGAGGCAGACATCTCCGTAATCGACCGGCAAAAGACGGTTTTCTTTATCGAGTTTAAACGCTTCCGGAATCCGGGAGAGCATCGGGCTGGCATATGCCTGAAATAGATTCTCATTCAGGGCGCGACTGAAAAATGTGTTGTCCACCCCGAAAAAAACATCCGCCAGAGGGTTGTTTTTGGACAAAATCGCCTGGTTCAAAGCCGCACCGGCGTCACCGGCCTTCAATATGCGCAACCTTGCCGAATTTTGTTTTTCGAAGGCGGCCGCCACTTCTTTGCTGATACCGAAGCTGTCATGAGTCATGAGGATAATCTCGTTTTTTTGAGCGGCTGCGGTGCTGCCCGGACCGATGGATAGTATCAAGACCAGCAGTGCAACGATCATGGTTGCCATTTTTTTCATGCGTCCTCCCGTAACAACAGAAAATTTATGAACACACATCATCAGCATACCGCCACGGTCGGGCTGGAACGGATGCTGCGGCAGGAGAGGTTTTGTCGTAGAAGGTGGCGCCGGTCGAATAAAAAAAGCCACCCCTGAAACAGCGGACGGCTTCGTATCACCTTGGTTTTTCCTCCACCGGCATTATCCGGATCAGGTTCTACGGTCGGACCCATTCGCTATAGGTCCCTCTCAGCCCGGTCTGCGAGCTCCCGAAAGGTATGTTAGCGTGTAACTCCGTATTCGATATCTTCTCCGGGTAGAACTGTCAAGCTGTTTTCCGAAATTGGGTTGCAGTATCTTGTTCGGCAGGGTAAAAAACAGATTGGAAAATGCCTGACGGTTGACATTTTGCACAAAGAGTTCTACGGAAACCGTGCAGTTATAAAACGGAACCCCAAGGGTGGTTACGGATATGTCAAAGGGCTGCCCATGCGAAATGCAGCGGCCGTATCGGTGTGCTTTTTCCCCTTGGCGCCGCCGCTCCCGGCACAACCCAGACCCGCATCGTTTTACTGGAAAAGGAGAAGAAAATGACCGATATCATTGAGTGTATAAAAGCCAGGGACCCCAACGAAAAAGAATTTCACCAGGCTGTCATTGAGGTGACCGCCAGCATTAAGCCGGTGCTGGATCAAAACCCGGAATATCGTACCGCCAATATCCTGGAGCGGCTGGTTGAACCGGAACGGGTCATCATGTTCCGGGTTCCGTGGATGGATGATCAGGGCAACGTCAAGGTCAACCGCGGCTTTCGCATTGAGATGAACAGCGCCATCGGGCCCTATAAGGGCGGGCTTCGTTTTCATCCGTCCGTTAACCTGAGCATCCTTAAATTTCTGGCATTTGAACAGGTATTTAAAAACGCTTTGACCACTTTGCCCATGGGGGGTGGAAAAGGCGGTTCCGACTTTGATCCCAAAGGCAAATCGGATGCGGAAGTCATGCGGTTTTGTCAGAGTTTCATGGCGGAACTTTTCCGCTATATCGGGCCAAACACGGATGTCCCGGCTGGTGATATCGGCGTCGGTGCCCGCGAAATCGGTTTCCTCTTCGGTATGTACAAAAAATTAAAAAATGAGTTTACCGGGGTACTCACCGGAAAGAGTCTCAACTGGGGCGGCAGCCTGATCCGTCCGGAGGCGACGGGATACGGATCGGTTTACTTTGCGGAGGAAATGATGAACAGTAACGGCCGTTCCCTGAAAGGGGCCACCTGCCTGGTGTCCGGGTCCGGGAATGTTGCCCAGTATACGGTCGAAAAGCTTATCGATATGGGGGCGACAGCGCTAACCCTTTCCGATTCCAGCGGTTATATCTTTGACGAGAGCGGGATCGATGAAAAAAAACTGGCATTTGTCAAAATGCAGAAAAATATTAGAAGGGGCCGAATAAAGGAATATGCCGACAAATATCCGGAAGCGGTGTACACCCCTGTGGATCCGCAAAAAGATACCAATCCCCTCTGGAACCACAAGGCGGACTGTGCCTTTCCCAGTGCCACTCAGAACGAAATAAACGGAAACGATGCCCAGAACCTGGTCAACAACGGCGTCAAGCTGGTATCGGAGGGCGCCAATATGCCAACAACGCTGGACGGTGTTCACCTGTTTTTGGAGAACAAAATCATGTACGGCCCTGCAAAGGCTGCCAATGCCGGCGGTGTTTCGGTGTCCGGGCTGGAGATGACCCAGAACAGTATGCGGATCGCCTGGACCCGGGAAGAAGTCGATCAACGGCTTAAAATGATTATGAAAAGTATCCACCAGACTTGCCTGGATGCCGCTGAACAGTACGGTATGCCCGGCAATTACGTTAGCGGTGCCAATATTGCGGGGTTCGTAAAAGTGGTGGACAGCATGCTGGATCAGGGGCTGGTATAGGTAACCCTATCGTTGCA
>CAZKYZ010000069.1:0-12214 GCA_964557055.1 uncultured Desulfobacterales bacterium | reverse complement strand
GCAGTCGTCGTCGGTCGACAAGAGCTCCGTTACCGTTGCATCTGCCTTGTGCATAAGATCGTCCAACTGCTTTTCCAGCAGCTCTTTAAAATAGGCGATTTCTTCCTGATTCATAATAGCGGATTCTCTTTCGTTAGTGTTTAGAGGATATCAAAATTTCGAATAGAAATAGTTTTAAACGAACGCTTTGCCTGTTTAACCATTCCGGTCACCCGGATTGTCTCGCGAAAGTGGTCCATAAATTTCTCGCCGTTTTCAACAAGGAATTCTTCATCGGCTGTTGATGAAAACATTACGGCCGTTACGGCATCGTCCTCATCCCATTGGCAGGGTGTAATAATGCCGGTTCGGGTCACAAACTCCTCTTTTATTTTCTTTCCCACCGATTTCATCCTGAATATCCGATTCTGTTCCATAACAGTTGTCTGCCATAGATAAGCAATCGCAATGCCAATTTATATATATAATAATATCAGTTTGTTAAAATTGATTGGGGTAAAACCGGAATTTTTAATTCCGATAACCATAAAAATGGAGGTGCCCCGCTCCAGGCGAGCGCCCCAAAAAAACAAGATAACCAATTGAAAAATTATGAAATACCTATTTCATCTCGAACAGTTCCGGTTTTTCGAAACCGGAACTTGATATTCTGATTTCCAGAGGGGGAGAGAACATACACGGGATCTGACTATTTGAAATCTTCTTTGTGGATATCATATTTCTTCATCAGTTTGTGAAGCTGGCGTGTACTGATAGCGGCACGCCTGGCAGTGGCGTTGATTTTGCCATTGTGAATGGACAACAGTTCTTTCAGGTATTGCCGTTCCATGTTTTCAATCCCCCGCCTGCGGACCTCGGCCAGTGTGTCGGAAGGACGAAGGGGCACCTGCGTTATCTGGTAACCCGACGGAAAAATGTCCGGCGGAAAAGATTCCGGCATCAGAATGGAACTTTTCTCCAAAATATAAGCCCGTTCGAGAACATTTTCCAACTCCCGAATGTTTCCGGGCCACACATACTCGTCAAAAGCCTCTAAAACCAACGGGTGAACAGTAAAAAGGTCCTTACTGTAATATTGGTTCAAACGACTCAGCAGGATTTCAACGAGAATGGGGATATCTTCCCTTCTTTCAAACAGGGGCGGTATTTCAATGGGGAAAACATTGAGCCGATAATACAGATCTTTCCGAAAATCGCCTTCCGCGGTCATTTTCTTCAGATTGGCGTTGGTGGCCGTAATGATTCGGGCGTCGGCTTCAATCATTTCTTCTCCACCGACTCGCTGGAATGTTCTGTCCTGCAGCACTTTTAAGAGCTTTATCTGGGCGCCCGCTGAAACCGTACCGATTTCGTCAAGAAAAATAGTGCCCCCGCTGGCAATTTCAAAGTTACCCAATTTGCGTTTGTGAGCACCCGTGAAAGAACCTTTCTCGTGGCCGAAGAGTTCGCTCTCCAGCAAGGTGTCCGGTATAGCGCCGCAATGAACGCCGATGAACTGTTTTTGCCTGCGGTTGCTGTGGCCGTGAATAAGCCCGGCCAGAACGCCTTTGCCGGTTCCCGTGTCCCCACTGAGCAGAACGGTCGTTTTGGTCGGTGCCACAGATCGAATCTTATCAAAAACATTCTTCATCGCCGGGCTGTTTGTGCGGACGATGTCCAAGGCGTCGGTTTCCCAAAACTGGTCTCTTAAATAATCCAGCTCCGACTGGATCCGTTCCTCCTCGTGAATGGAATCCACCACGAATTTTACTTCTTCCGGATCGACCGGGCAGGTGATGTAGTTCCCGGCTCCCGCTTTCATGGCCTGCACGGCTTCTCTGATTTTCTGCTGCTGACAAACGATAATAACGTTAACCGCAGGGTGTACCAGAAAAATCTTATTGACCATTTCGCGATATCGATTTTTTCCGTCAGCGTTGATTTCGTCCCCGGGGAAAAAATCGATATCAATAAACAGGCTGTGAATCACTCTTTTTTTCAGTTCTTCCAGAGCACGCTCGAAATCACAGGTATGTACCACTGCAAACCTTGGTGTGAGGCTATCTCTGATCGTGACAAACGTCGTTTTCTGGAGAGATGCTACAAGAACCGTTTTGTTTTTCATGGATGCCGCATTTTTTTTGGTTACTTCGGAGAAAAACGGTAAATCAGCGTGGTCTGTATGAACTATCCGTTTTTTTGTCAAGAAATAAGATAACTGCCGTAAAACAGATTTTATTGACATACGGGAATGAATTTCGCATACTCCGCCGAGCACAAGGGGCGCTGCATTCGCCGATAGAACCGGATCGCCGCTGCGGCCCGGTAAATTGTGCGCGACCGGTTTGTGGGCACGCCGGTCACCGTCGATCACATGATGGCCAAATCGGCATCACCCGTTTTAAAAATATAATGCACGCTGCTTCCGTGCAAGGAATAACCCCGTTGACGGTTCGTTCAATACGTTACTTTTTTCTAAATCGTTTGATAACCCTGATCTACTATTTGCTTCGATGCTACCTCTCTCTTTTGAGAGTCCGGGTCATCGGTGAGGAAATCGCATTGGGTTGTTTGACCGATTATGAACGTCTGGTCGTTGCCGTATGGCATCAGCGCTTCCTTCCGTCTTTGGCCTATGTCACCAAATTCAGGTATTTCAAACCGATCGTCATGATCAGCCAGAGTAAAGATGGAGAACTGGCTGCTCGAATCGCGCAACGCTTGGGGCTTGTTACTGTCCGGGGATCCAGTTCAAGAGGGGGAGAAACGGCTCTGGTGGCCATCACCAACGCCCTGCGGGAAAACCCGGCCGTTATTCACATCGTGGACGGACCCAGGGGACCCAAGGGAGTTGTTAAACCCGGTTTGATCAGCATAGCCCAGGTTTCCGGCGCCGTCGTTATCCCGGTCATCGTGGCCGCGAAAAAAGCCTGGATTGCCGGCAGTTGGGATCGGTTCCTGATCCCCAAACCATTCAGCGAAGTGACCATCGAATGGGGCCAGCCTTTCGTCGTACCCCGGGACATTGATACAGACGGAAATGAAGACCTTCGCAGGGACATAGAAGATTATCTGTCCGAAGAGCATGCCGCCGCCGACAGGCGTCTTGGATGGAAGCATCCCCTTTAGTCCCTTTGCATGATACGCTGATGTTCAGTCGATTCAAACCGGAGCATCTACCCTAACGTTGTTCCCATCGAGCCCCACGAACTAAATTCGGCTTGATTTTTCGAAAATCCTTCTGTAATTATTAAAATTTTCCACATTCAAGCATGGTTTTACACACAAAAGTGGTTTCAAAACCACGGATCGCGCTGAAAATACGGTGCGGACCCACAAAAATACGTCGCATACACAAGTGGTTATGCGCATTTCGGAATGTTCCGGGACGCATGCATTCAGGCTTTGATGCGGTATTGAAATCATTTCTAATCACAAACCCGTTTGGGAGGTTATATTCAACATCATCATGAACAGCCAGCAATCAAAACCACTACTCTCTTTTCTTTGGCGTCCACAAGAAATTAAGCAGGCGGTTGTCGACACCGCTTTTCAGACCGGCACGGGGGCTATATTCGATACCGGCACAGAATTAAGCGGAGACACCGTATCGGCTCTTGGCAGTGCGGGCGCCACGGACATTCAGGTCTCCGTTGAAACCGCCATGGATTCAAACTTGGCGAGCCTGCTGCAGGAATCCGGCGTGGCCACTTTGTGGATCGAATACAATCCGGCCCTTACCACCCATACCCCCGAAACCTTTTTAAAACGGCTTCAGGAACTGTCCGGGCGGTTCACCTGTATTCCCATTAGCGGAAATATCGAATTTCTTACCCTTGCGTTTACGTCCGATCAAGCCCCGGCGGCAATCGCCATCAAAGGAAACGAAGCCGCGGGATTCGTCAGCAACGAAACCGCGGGAATCCTCTTTGCACTCCTGAAAGAAGCCACCGGCCATCAGGGCCGCAGGCCCGATTTGGTTATCTGGGGCGGTGTCGCAACACCGGAAGCTGCGGCGGCCTTTCTTTGCAGCGGCGCAAAGGGCATCGTTTTTGAGAGTCTCCATTGGCAGACGGATCTGGTATCCCTGCAACCGGACCTGAAACAGCGATTGTCCAAACTGCGTCCTGAACACATGACCGTGGTGGGCCGCAGTCTGGGCATCTCCTGCCGTTTTTTCGACAAGGGCAACTCGTCGTCCGTTCGAGAACTGAAACAGTATGCGGATTCCCTCTTCAATTGCGAAGACGACCAACAAACCCGCCATGCCTTTGCCCGGCATATCGACCAGACAGCCATTCCGGCCCTGGAGAGTCATCTGGACCGCCGGGAACTGGTTTTTCTGGGGCCTGAGGCGGCCTTTGCGGAGGAATTTGCCCAGCAGTTCGGCCGATCCACCCGCCAGGCATTCGCTGCTTTTTCAAGGGAAGTCCTCCGTGTCTGCGGGAACGCCCGACAAATGCTGGACAGGCTTGCGGGCGGCGGTGCTGCCGATTCTCTGGGAACCCGCTATCCCTTTATCCAGGGTGCCATGTCCTGGATCAGCGACTTGCCGGAATTTGCCGCGGCGGTCGCCGAAGGCGGCGGCCTGCCGGTCCTGGCGCTTGGCATGAAAAGCCGCGCCGACCTTGAGCGGGATCTTGGGAAGCTGTCGGAAACCATGGGTAAGCGTGCTTATGCGGTAAACTTTCTGGCACTGCCCGAAAACCCCCATCTCGAAGAACAGCTGTCCTGGATAGAAGAAGTCCACCCCCCTTTTGCCGTTATTGCAGCCGGAGAGCCGTCTTACGCCGCCAGACTTCAGAAAAATGGAATCCAGACTTTTTACATCGCCTCCAGCGAAGGTCTGATCCGCATGGCACTGGAAACCGGAGTGCGTTTTATCGTCCTGGAGGGCAACGAAGCCGGCGGGCATATTGGTGAGCATTCGACTTTGACCCTGACACAAATCTGCCTGGCGCTCAAACGCAAAAACCCGGCGCTTTTTCAGGGCCGTCACGTGGTGGTTGCCGGGGGAATCTACAACCGCGAAACCGCTTTCCGGGCATTCATGCTGGGTGCCGATGCCGTCCAGATGGGAACGGCCTACCTGGCCACCCGAGAGGTGGTGGCCACCGGAGCGCTACGTCCCTTATACCAGCGCCTTGTCGTGGATTCTCAACCCGGTATGACAGCCATCTCCGGAGAGAGCATCGGTCTTCGTGTCCGTTCACTTAAAACCAGGGTGATGGATGCCATCTGCACGCTGGAAAATGAATGGGCTTCCGGCCGGCACGATGAAATATCGTTTCGCCAGCACCTGGAGGCCCTGGGTGCCAACAGCCTGCTCATCGCCGCCCGGGGGGTCCGACAGCCCCACGGACCCGCCATCGACGAGGAGACCTGCGCCCGGGAAGGCCAGTTTATGAGCGGGGCCATCGCCGGCGCTGTCAAGCGGATACGCACCATCGCCGATTTTCACCACGATCTGGCCGAAGGCCCTCTGGAATTGACAATCCCTGAAATGCGCACCTCCGCCTACCGGGGGCACATCCATGAAGCCGTTTCGCGGGAAAAAAACGAACGCGTGGCCATCACCGGTGTGGCCGTGGTCAATGCCCTGGGCAACTCCCCGGCGGAGGTTTGGGATGCCTGTCTGGCCATGAAAAGCGGGCTTAGCGAGGTACCCCTTTCGAAATGGGACCACGCCCAATATTTTGACCCCGACCCACGCGCGCAGGGCAAAACATACTGCAATGTGGGCGCTTTTCAGAATATCGAGATTTCCCGCAAGGAACTCGCTATTCCACCCCAGGATTTCCGCACCATGGCCGATTCCACCAGGCTAACCCTCTGGCTGGCGGAAAAAGCCATCAAACAGTCGGGAATCCTGGATTCCGACATTCCCAGGGGACGTATCGCTGTTCTCATTTCCCAAAACTCGGGGGAAGCCGCCGGAACGATCACCGACCTGGTCTTTGACGTCTATTCGCAGGACGTGATCCACCGCCTGCAGCAGGTTGTCCCCATGACGCCGGAACTGGCAGCGCAAGCCGAACGCAAAATCAGGGAAGGCCGCCTGCGCGTGGACGACACCACGCTCCTGGGACGACTCAACTGTGCGGCCGGCGGTTTTGTCTGCAACAAGTACGGATTCCAGGGACCCAGTTTCTCGGTCTCGGCAGCCTGTGCCACCGGCCTGGTAGCACTCTACAGCGCCCTGATGATGATGAAAAACGGCATCATCGACGCGGCCATTGTGGGGGGCGGCGAAGAACCCCTTAAACCTTCTCATTTCCTGGAGTTTTCCGCGTTAAAAGCACTGGCCTGGCTTAGCGGGCCAAGAAATCCCGTCCAGGAAAGCAGCCGGCCGTTCGACGCCACCCGCGATGGCATGGTTCTTGGCGAAGGCGGCGGCATGATTGTCATCGAACGGGAATCGGTGGCCAAAAAACGGGGCGCCCCGATTCAGGCCTACGTTACCGGAGTCGGTGCCAGCAACAATGACCAGGGTATGGTGGAGCCGGTGGCTGAGACTCAGATGCCGGCTATCGAGGCATCCTTCCGGGATGCGGGTTACGGGGCCGATCAGGTGGACATGGTGGAATGCCATGGCACCAGTACGGTCCATGGCGACATCGAAGAAGTCAAGGCCTTGACTGCTTTATTTGTGCCCTCCTCCAGGACGGTACTCACCTCCTTTAAATCACAGATCGGCCATACGCTGGGAGCCTCCGGTCTGTGCAGCCTCATCCGGGGGATATCCGCCATGCAGGCGGGCGTGTTCCCGGCGACCCTGAATTACCATGAACCCGACCCGCAGATTGATCTTAAGACAGCCGGTTTTCGAATTCCAGCCCGGCCGGAAGAATGGCCCCGGCACCCGGACCATCCGCGGCGCCTGCAGGTGGACGCTTTCGGTTTCGGCGGAGCCAATTATGTCGTCCAGATCGAAGAAAGCCGTGGTGCCGCCGGCTGGATCACCACCGGCGCCCCGTTGGCGGACAATACCAAAACGCCCCTGCCGCCGACCCGGGATTTCCAGCAGGCATCTTTCCAGGGCGTTTCCTTCTTTACGACGCAACTGGGAGGAGAGCCTTACCGTTTGGGGGTAACCGCTCCGGATGTTTCTGCCGCCCGGGCAAAAGTGGCTTCCGCCATCACAGCGGCTGCGGAAGACCGCCTATCGGAAAAAACCCTGCGGGTCATGGCCCGCAAGGGCATATTCGCCGAACCGGTCAATCGACCGGTAAAACCGTTGGCGTATGTATTCGCCGGCCAGGGTTCCCAGTATATCGGTATGGGCAAAGAGCTATATGAGACTTTTCCCGAGATCCGGAAATGGATGGACCGGATTGCCACCGTGGCCGATTTTGACATCCTCGACCTTCTTTTTAATTCCACCGAGGAAAACCTCCAGAAAACACGCTGGCAGCAGCCGGCCCTTTACACCATGGAATTTGCCATGGTGCAGAACCTGATTTCCATGGGAGCTGTGCCGACTGCCATGGCCGGCCACAGCCTGGGAGAGCTCGTTGCCTTGGCCGTCGCCGGCGTATTCTCCTGGGAAGACGGTTTTCGAATCGTAAACAGGCGCGCCCAGTGCATGGATAAAGCCGGCGAAATGAAAGGCGATCCAAGCACCATGATCGCCACCAATGCGCCCATGGCCTATCTCAAGGAACAGATCGCCTCTCGCGAGGGGATATATTTCACCAATTACAATGCTCCCACTCAGGCTGTGCTCGGAGGGAGCACCGAAGCGCTGCTGGGCTTTATGGAGAAAATCAAAACGGATGGTCACAAAGCCACCCGGCTGAAGGTGAGCATGGCTTTTCACTCACCCATCATGAAGGTAATCCATGACGAAATGGCTGCATTTGTTTCCAGCATCTCCTTTCACGCGCCCAAAATTCCGGTGATCTCCAATACCACCATGAAACCCTACCCCGACGATCCGGATCGGATCCGTGCAATCATCATGGCCCACCTGGAAACACCGGTCCACTGGATGCAGAATGTCAGAACGCTCTGGGATGATTTCGGCATCCGCTCCTTTGTGGAGATCGGGCCCAAGGATACTCTCTGCAACCTGGTGGGAGATACCCTGCAGCAGGCCCTGTGCGTTCCCATTTGCATGCCGGAGGAAGAAGCCGGCACCTACCGTTCTGGAGTTGCCCGGCTGTACGCCCTGGGACACCTGAAAGTAGACGGAATCCCGCTGACGGAACCCGCTGCAAGGCCCGCGGTACCCGGTCGACCGGCTGCAGTTGCGATTACAACGCCGACCCCATCCGCGGATCGGGTGGGAACCATTGTGCAGCGCGAAATCAACACCTTTCTACTGGAGTCCTTCGGCAAAATAATCAAACCGCAAATCGTTGCAGCGGTCCGCCGTGAAGTAGACCCCGCTTTTACCGGTGAAAACCTCGATCGAATCCTGCAGCTTCCATCCGCGCCCATACCCTCAGCGGCACCACCGGAAAAGGCAGAACACCGAATCGTGCCTGTCGTCCGAAAAACCGCAGCGGCATCCCCTCAACCGGCCGCCGCTTCCGTGGGCGTCCCGGCCCGGGTGGACTACCTGGAGCAGGTCATCCAAATCATCATGGATGCCACCGGCTACGAACGCGACGAAATCGAACCCGACATGGACCTGCGCAGCGACCTGGCCATCCGCTCCAGCCGCCTGCCCGTCATCATGGCCAATGTGGAGCAGACGTTTGCCATCACCGTGAACGTGGAAGACTTTATCGACAAACGCACGGTGCGCGAAGTCGCCGACTGCATTGCGGAACTGGCGGGACAGTCCGCCGGCGCGTCTGCCCTTGTGCAGGCGCCCGAAACAGCCCCTGCAGGCCCGGCCGCCGTTTCCATTCCGGAAACCGGCAGCACGGAAGCCGTCGACTACCTGGAGCAGGTCATCCGGATCATCATGGATGCCACCGGCTACGAACGCGACGAAATCGAACCCGACATGGACCTGCGTAGCGACCTGGCCATCCGCTCCAGCCGTCTGCCCGTCATCATGGCCAATGTGGAACAGACATTCGGCATCACCGTCAACGTCGAAGACTTCGTGGACAAACGCACGGTGCGGGAAATCGCCGACTGCATTGAGGGGCTGGCGGGCGGTTCCGGTAAGGGGACTGCCCCGGCCCAACCGGCCGGTCCCACAGTCGCCACCGGTGCCTCGGCGGATGCAGACCTGCAGGCCGACGATCGACCGGAGTCGCTCAAACGGCTGATCCTGGAAGAAACGGCACTGCCTCCCGCTGTAGCCAAACCGCTGGCCATCAAACCCGGACAGTACGTTGGAATTCTGCGGATGCACCCGGAGTCCGGTTTGGCCGAAGACCTGTCGCGGTTGGTAACCGACCGTTTCGGCGTGCACACGCTGATCATCGACTGTCTGGAAAAAAACAATACCGGCGGTTTTGATATCACAACAGACGAAGGCGCTCTAAATGCCGCCCAAAAACTGTCGGACAGTGACGCTCTGGCAGGCCTCATCCTGGCAATCGACGGCACGTTACCGAATTCCCGGTTGTCCGGCCCGGAAGACATTCCCGCTTTCCTGACCGGATATTTCCAGTCCTTTAAAAGCCTGGTGCGGTCCAAAAGCAAAGCCTTCTGCCTGAGCCTGCAGAAAGGCGTCCGTCCCCACACACCGGAAGCCCTGGCCGCCGAAGGCGTTATGGGCATGTTCCTGGCGGCGGCACTGGAGTACCCCTCCCTGCTGTTCCGCAGTCTGGCCATCGATATCGACACAGACATAGAACTTACAAAAGTGTTGGATACCGCTCTGGATGCCGGCAACCCGCTGATCCAACTGACCTGCCGCAAAGACCAGATTTTCTCCACCAGGACCGTCAACGAACCATTGACCCTGGCCGGCGAACCCGGGATAAAACTGGCGGCCGGAGATGTGGTTGTCATTTCCGGTGGCGCCAAAGGCGTCACCTACCGGATTGTCCGGGCCCTGGCGCCATTCAAGGTCCGGGTTGTACTGCTGGGCAGGACCGAGCTGGACCCCGCCGCCGCCTACGGCACCCTGCAAAGCCTTCAGGGACCGGAGCACGGCCGCGATAAGTCGGCCGATGAAACCGCAAAAGGCAAAGCGGGCCTCGACATTGCCAGCAACATTTCGCGCCTTTCCACACTGGGCCTCAAAGTGACCTACCACCAGTGCGACGTAGCGGATGCCGCTATGACAGCACAGGTGCTGGAGCAGGTAATCAAACAGTTCGGCCGCATAGATGGAATTATTCATGGAGCCGGCCTCATCCGGGACGCTTTCACGGAATACATGACGCCGGAAGATTTCCAGCAGGTCATGGCCGTAAAGTTCACCGGAGCCTTGAACCTTTACCGTACCGCCAAAGATCATGGCCTGCGCTTCTTCGCCGCGCTCTCTTCCATCGTAGCCGTCCAGGGCAACGTTGGCCAGGCGAATTACTGCGCGGCAAACCGGACGCTCTCCGCCCTGCTGCAATCCCTGTCGGCTTCCCACAAAGGACTGGTCGCCAAAGCGATGCTGCTGCCGCCCATAGAAGGCACCGGCATGGCCGACAATCCGGAAGTCAAGGAGCTCATGAAACTCAAGGGGCTGGCATCCGCTTTTGTTCATGCGGACGAACTGGCCCAGATGTTCTGCCGCGAACTGTTCCTCGGTTCACCGGAACAATGCCGGGTACTCCTGGCCCGTACCTTTCCCGCGGTTCGGGGAACCCTCATCGAAGCGACACAACCGGCCGGCGATGCCGCGGGTGGCCTGTGCTTCAAACGCGGCGATCTCCCCATGATCGGAACCGTGGAAGACCTGAACCTTAAAGAGGGCGAACTGACGGCCAGGCGAACCTATACCCTGGCTTCCGACCCATGGCTAAAAGACCACAAACCCTTCCGCATCCTCAAGCACCCCCTGGTTTCGGGAATCATGGCCATCGAAACCTTTCTGGAGGCCGGCCACCTGCTTTACCCGCATCTGCGTGTGCTCGGCCTGCGGCGCCTGAAATTCGCGGATATCCTTGAAATCCCCGCAGGCACCGAGCGGGAAGCCCGCATCGTCTGCCGACGGCAAAAAAACGCAGGTCGCGAGATTCGCTGCGATGTCAACCTCTCCAGCGCCGACATGTCGCCTTCCGGGCGGATCCTGGACAGGTGGTCTACAAACTACGAGGGGCAGGTCATACTCGCATCGGAAAGCACTGCTATAGCACCCCTGCCGGAGCTTGAAATCAATGCATCGGATCTGGATACGCGACTCCTGACGCCTTCTGAAATCCAGGACAGCTATGAGCGGCGCACCGGTCTCACGGGCCGCTACCGCGTTCTCGAAACGATCCAGGGCACCGGCCCGGGCGTGGTCAAAGGGGACATCGTTTACCGGGAGCAGGAGGACGTGGCCGGCTTGCCGCAGACCAGGTACCAATACGCCCCCTATCTCATGGAAGCGATGATGCACCTCTTCGCTTTCTACCCGGCCCTACGGGAAGAAGAGGTCTCCTGGGACCTGATTCCCGCCGGCATGGAAGAACTGCGGTTCACCCGTTTAGCCCGCCATGGAGAACACTGCACCCTGGATGCACGGCTCCGATCCCAGGATGAGCAGGGCTTCACCTGGGATGCCCGCGCCGTCGACAAAAACGGAATCACCATCCTGCAGGTGCGCTCCATGCGTATGAACCGGTTTTCGCAGTAGGACGCGACCATGCAGACAGAACAGATACAACGGACGCCTGAATACAGTTCCTGCTGCCGGAGCGACGCTGTTTCGCCGGGGGTATGCGGGTTGTTCCAATTCCCTCAGAGCCCACCCGTGATATATGTCTCTACAGACGCCGCCCCCGGGCGGAAACGCCTTCTTGCACAGCGACTGCTGCGGGAACGGAAACGGATTGATCCGCACAGCTGTATCCCCGCTGATGGTCCCCTCACCCTCCATAAAACAGCCCTGGGGGCGCCCTTTCTCCGCATGGGAAACAAACCGGGGCCACCGATCTCCTTCAGCCGGGGAAACGGCCGTCTATGGGCAGCTCTGGGCAACAGAGAACCGATCGGCATCGATGTGGCTTTCCCGGACGAGTTTGCCGGCAACTACCCTTTTGACAGGGCCTTCAAGCCCGAAGAACTGGCCTTGGCAAAAACGTTTTGCAAAAATGACAGGCCCCTTGCGGCCGCCCTGATCTGGTCTGTCAAGGAAGCCGCCGTCAAGGCTGTCGGGACCGGGTTCAATCACTTTGATCCTCTCGCT
>CAZKYZ010000068.1:0-12277 GCA_964557055.1 uncultured Desulfobacterales bacterium | reverse complement strand
TCCTGACCGTCCCGAGAGATACGTCGACAATCCGCATCATGAAAATGAGCAACCCTGTATATAGAACGTATAAATCAATCATTTCAACAACCTGTCAATTGAAAATAAGAACCCCATATAGGAAGAATAGATTTCCATTTTAACCGGCAAGATATAAGGAGGCGAGGATGGTAAGTCAAGGATATTGTGCCAGAAGACATCGTCGGAATCAAATGCGGTCTATGCAGTCACCTGCCCTTCCGTCGCCCTCAGCCAGTTCGGTAGACCCATGACCACTGATTCTATTTTGCATTACTTGCATTATGTATAACCAACCATACGGCAGGGAATGGTTGTTCATAGCTCCTGGGTAGTTGACTGTTTGTCCAAATCCAAAATTGTTTCTCTTTTGGCAGCAATGCTGACAATCCCTATTCTTTCTTTTCTGGCGGATCACCATCTTCGGGATCCGGCTGTTCCGGTGTATCCGGCTCCGGCTCGATCCCCATCTTCCGCGCTGTTTTTTCGGTATCCTGCTTTTTGGCCAGGGCTTTGGCCGCCTTTTTTTCGGCACTCTCTAGTTTTTTTACGGCGTCTCCGCTCTCTTTTTCCAACCGGTTATGATCGTCAAGGTCACACACCTCTGAAGTAGGTATTTCCAATTCTTTTTTCTTGCCTGACAGCGCGGCAACTTCCGCCTCGGCAGCTGCCACCTCCTGCCGGGCTTTGGCCAGTTTCTTTCCCGCACTATCCAGTGCGTCCGCCACGGCGGCCCTCTCGGCGGCCGCCCCCTCTTCCGGTTCAGCGTCCAGATCGATGTCTTCTCCGGCCAGCACCATAGCCGTCACCGGCATCGATGCAAGTATCATTTCCACTGGGCCCGAGCAGGGGGACTCAATCTGGTTGTTGCATAGCCGGATGGGCAGAAAAAGAAGGGTGTTGTCCGGAACCGTGTTGTCATCGCCATAGGGGGCACTGGGATCAACGGTGCCGATCTCGGCTTCGATGCGGGCGTCCGCCAAAGCTTTCTCCACTTCATCCGGGTTGTCACTTCCAGCCAGGGCCAACACCCGGATAGCAGCACCATTCCATTCCCTGCTGCGGGTCATCAGATAGGCAAACAGCAGCATGAGCCGACTGGTGGCGTCTCCGGACCACCACACGTCGATGGTTCTTTCCTCAGGCGGCAGGCTTTGCAACCGCTCCCATGCTTCCGGCAAGGCATTGAACAAGACGATGTTGCGCCCCAACCGCCGTGCAATGCGGAGGTGGTAACCAAAGTTGAGCGATTTAAGCCCTGAACCCTCCTTCGAGTCGGGGTCGAGCCAGTTCGTCAATACGGTGTTGGCCTGGAGGGGGCCGATGCCGAACGACTGTAAAAGGGTGTGGAGGCCGGTTTCCAGTTCGGAAACGGCGACCGTCAACGGAAAACCGGAAAAACCTTGCCTGGTCAGGTCGGCACGGAGTTCAAGGGCGATTTTATCTCGTTCCCGCAGGGCCTTTATCCCATCCCCTTCCACAATCTGGACAACAGTGGTGAACCCGCTCTTGCCTTCCAGCCAGGACGCGAAGGTCAGCAGGCGCTGTCGCCTGTCCGGGTTGCTGGAAAAGGCCAGGACCTGCGGCCGCCAGTCCCGGTCATGCTCCGGCTCCCCTGCGGCAGCCAACAGATTCTCACGAACCCTGGACAGGTGATACGCCCGGCGGCTGTCCGCCCATCGCGCCGGACCGGCAGTACGTTTCAGGTACTGGTGGATGGCGAACAGGATGGAAATGGCAACGATGCCCACGGCCAGGTCAATGGCCAGCATGACACCCGCACAGGCCAGAAAGCCGAACAGGCTCAGCCTTCGATGGAACCAGCGGAACCGTGGTCGAAAGGAAGGGCTTTCCGCTTTCGCTTCAAAATAGGTGGCATAATTGAGCAGCCCGTAGGAAATCAAAAAGAACATGGAAACAACGGGAGCGATCAGGTCCAATTTGCCGAAACCGATGGTCACCAGGGCAATGGCGGCGGAAAGCAGGACGCCCCGGCGGGGGTTGTTGGCCGGTCCAGTTCCGCTGGCAAACGGATTTAGAAACGGAAACACCCGGTCGGCCGCTAAAGACTGCAGGATGCGGGGAGCCCCCAGAAACGAGGCCATGGCCGAGGAGAGGGTGGCGGCAATCACCCCGGCATCGATAAGAAACCCGAAACGGGCTTCGTGTTTCATGGCATTCAGGTCATTCACCAGTTATGTGTTGGGCAGGTTCCCGGAGAAAACAACGGCCACAGCAAGATAGACCAGAAAGGAAATACCCACCGCCAGGAAAGTGCCCAGCGGGAGGCTGCGGCCAGAATCCTTAAGGTCTCCCGACATGCTGACCCCCTGGGTAAAACCGGTAACCGCAGGAAAAAAGAGAGCAAACAGCACCCAGAATGGAGGAGCACCGTCGGGCGCTTTCCAGTTGTCCAGCACCTGTGAAGCCGACCAGTCCGTAAGCCCGCCCATGAAAAAGGAAACGAGAGCGGCAATGAGAATGACCATCACGACGAGTTGGAAGCGAGAAGCCCAATCGCTTCCCAGCCAGGCAAAAACAAACAGGAAACAGGCGGAAATCGCCGCCACCATCCAGGGGGACATGCCAGCCATGGACGGCATGGCGGTGAGCGCCTCGGCGAAGCCGGTGCAGTAGAAACCGATGGAAATTGACTGGGCCAGAAAAAGAACAATACCGATGGATCCGCCGAAGGTCAGGCCGAGGGTTCTCGAGATGAGATAGTAGTCCCCGCCCTTTTTCACCCGCATGTTGGTGGCAATGGCCGCCAGGGATATGCTGGTGAGCACGGAAATACCGTTGGCCAGCACGATAATCAGAAGCGTCCTGCCAAGACCACCGGCTCCAATGATGTACCCGAGCCGCAGAAACAGAATAATTCCCAGAATCGTCATTACGCTGGGAACAAAAACGCCGGAGAACGTACCCAGGGAACCGGGTTGGCTGCTTTTTTTCTGCACGTTGCTATTGGTGGCTTCTGCCATATTCTTCCTCGGCCTTAATCCCTGTCAAAATAAGCAGGGAATGCCCAGCCGGCGGTGACCGGACCCGTGACAGAGGCGCTCTGCTGTATCAATCTGGTCAGCCCAATGGTGTTCAGACATTGTTGAAAGTAAACCGTCTGTTTCTGCACCGCGAAGGCACAGGAATAGGCTGCACGATGTCATGGAGTCTCGGTTTTCTATCTATTTTATAGCGGCTGCAAGTTTTTCGGTGGTTTTGCCGATGGCTTCCATATTGCCCGGGACCAGCTCCCATTGGGTCATTTTTAGTTCCGGGCCACCTCCCATCCTGGGGATCAGGTGCAGGTGATAGTGCATGACGACCTGGTTGACGCCCCTGCCGTTTAACTGGAGCACCGCGATGCCCACTGGATTCAACTCCTTTCGGATGGCTTCGGCCACCTTCTTGGAAACCCGGTTGATGGCGGCCAGGTCTTCTTCTGATATCTCCCAGATGTTTTCCGCATGATTTTTCGGAATAATGAGGGTATGGCCTTCCGAGATGGGGTTGATATCCATAAACGCGAAAACGCGCTTGTCTTCATAGACCTTGAAAGAGGGAATGTCACCTTTGACAATTTTACAAAAAATACAATCTTCCATTTGCTCCTCCTTTCCTTGAAGGCAGTTTAGCGCCAACAGAACGGATCAGACCGGATTTTCAAAAAAAATGTAGCTGGTTGAATAGTCCGAAAACTCGAAATAGACCTTTTTCTCACCGGGGTCTTTTTGCATATTGAAGTTTTCGTCCAGAAAACCGTAGCCGAAACGGTAGGGTCTGGGATTTTTGCTGTCGGATGTGGCGTAGGCAGTCGAAAGTTTGTCGATGTGAATGAACCGCCGAACCAGCTTTTCTCCGGCATATATCTCGAGAACACCGTCCGTTCCGGTCCAGTTCTGGATCGACCTGCCGATCTTGTTCTGGGTTTCCTGGGTACAGGCCGACAAGGCAGCCACGGACAGAATCACCAAAATGACCAATAGATTTTTTCTCATGCTTCCCTCCAGTTTGTATACGCTGCCGATTTCGGCAGCAAGCGCTATTGCAGACGTTAAACGATAATGGATTGATATCCGGGATATGGAACATACATCGTCATTTTTGTCAATCCTGAACTGTCGGCTGCCGCGTTCACATCAACCCTGTTGACAAAACCTGCAATTCTATTCTAAATATCTAAAGTTATTTCAAATCGTAAACCGTGTATCGACAGAAACACAAGATGCCGAGGTGCCGCTATGGTTCGAATCATTATCGTCGCTGCCGTGTTCATCGCCCTGCTCCTTCCCGCCGGCGCATCAGCAGATTTTCAAAAAACCAAAATCGCGGTTCTCGACTTTCAACTCCAGGGTTCTGGATATGAGACCGAGGACATGGGTAAAATCGTGGCGGAATGGTTCACCACAGCCCTCGTGAAGGAAGGCCGCTTTGAAGTGGTCGAGCGCCGACTGCTCAACAAGGTCCTGGACGAACAAAACCTGCACATGACCGGTCTGATCGACAGCGACAGCACGGCCAGCGTCGGCCGGATTCTGGGCGTAAAAACCATCATCTCCGGTTCCGTAATGAAACTTCAAAACATCCTCGAAGTAAACGCCAGGATCATTGATGTGGAAAGCGGCTCCATCGTTGCGGCTGAAAGTGTCAAAAGCAACACTGCCATCCGCCTGCAGGACCTTGTGGTTCAAATGGCGGAGATCATTATAAAAAACTTTCCGCTGGAGGGCTACATCGTTTTTCGCAACGACACGGCGGTTACCATTGACCTGGGTCGCAGCGCAGGCGTTCGCCCGGGGATGCGGTTTATCGTCTACCAGGAAGGCAATATCATAAAACACCCCAAAACCGGTGAAATCCTGGATGTCGAAATGAACGAAACCGGCAAAATCGAAATTAAAACGATCCAGGAAAACATTGCCGACGCGCGGATTATTAATGAAACCATCCACCACCCCATCGCCTATGGACAACTCGTAAAAAGCATCAGCAGCAGGAGCAACACGGTCAGTATACAGGACGCTCCGTCCAACTCGTCTTATAATGCCGGCCTGGCCTCCCACAGTGAAGCCGAATATCTCTATCAGCAAAAACGCTACGACGATGTCATCAACCTGCTCCAGAACGATCCCCAGGCGGCGGGGGATTACCCATCGCAAGTGCTGCTGGCCAAAGCCCAGATCGAGAAGTGCGTTGAGTTGAAGGAAAATGGGGATCTGTCTTATCAGAAGCTGATCTACACCCCGTATCAATCGGGTGCCGTCCTCCTCCAGAGCAACCCGCGCCAGCCGGAACCGTATTACATCATCGGTAAGAGCCTGGTGATCAACCACCGGGCCAAAAAAGGCGCCGCTTACCTGGCAAAGGCAGTCTATTTTGCACCGCAGAACATCGAATACCTGGTGGCTGCCGGGGATGCCTATCGGGAAGCCGAGAATTTCTCAGCCGCTGTCGGCTACTACGAAAATGCGCTGGCGCAGAAACCGGAAGATGAGCCCCTGCGTGCGGAAATAGAAGACAAACTGGAAGCCGCCAGGCAGAACAAAAAGGGTTCGCCTTACCAAAATAAACCCGGAAACCTGTAGCCGACGGTAAAAAAGCATTCCGGCTGTTGCCAACGCCCCAATTGCAATAGTGATCGTGATTACATCTTTCTGACTTTCGGGTGAGCCGCAACGCCCGTTGGCGCATTCACCGCTAAAACCTGAAAATCACTGAGACGCCCTGCGATTTTTTTAAATCTTCCCGCTGCGTCGGAACATTCCTGCTTTCATCTATCTGCCGCCGATCCACCGGATGATTCCGCTGGCGATTCCCAGTATCGTCACCTGGTCTTCGTCCAGCATGATCGGATCGTAGGCCGGGTTCTCCGAGAGAAGCAGGATTGTATTCCCCATACGGCTGAATTTCTTCAAGGTCGCCTCCTCGCCGGCGGCGGCCACCACAATATCCAGGTTGTCCGCCGTCGCCTGTTTGCGCACCAGAACGTAATCCCCATCCTGAATGTCGGCGTTTACCATGCTGTCGCCCTGAATTTTGAGAATAAAAAACGCGCCCCCCTTCTGCCAGGACCTCGGCAGGTAAAAACTCTCCTCCAGCTCCGGGTTCATTTCCAGGGGAATTCCAGCGGCAATCTTGCCGTAAACGGAAACCGCCGCCAGATCTTCCTGCGGATACATTTCAGATGACCGGCCGTCGCTCACTTCCAATATGGAAGGATCGTCCGCATCCATGGAAAGCTGAAATGTACGGTTGGTTTTCAAACGCGTAAACGCATAGCGATGGAGACCATCCGGGACCCAGGCCGGATTGAATATGGGAATATCAGCAACCGGCGCGTGCTGCCTGTCGATAACGGAAATTTCGTTGCCGTCCGTTATCAGCCCGTATACTTCTCCGTCGCAGCAGTTCAAATAACTCTTCATCTGGGCCGTGCCCTCTGCTATGCCCAACCCCGGCTTTTTCGTTTCCACCAGAATCAACGGTTTCCGCCCCCCTTCTCGGCAGGGAACAACGGCAATGTCCACGTATCCTTTTTTCGAAAATGAATAAACGGGAAATTCCGGCACGATGGTGTCCAGCGGATACTGGTAGGTCCGGATCAGTTCGGAGATGACCCATTGCCGCACGCTCTCCTCACTGCTGTAAAGATCCCGCACCCGCTCCTTAAAGCGGAAATCTTCCAACGGAATGCCGTAAAATTTTCGCATGCGGATTTGGGGATCCAGCCTCAGGTAGCGTGGGTCGATATCACCGATAAATGGGGATGGTCTGGAACTGGAAAGAATGTAAAGTCGCCGGGTAGCCCTAGTCATGCCTACGTAAAAAAGGCGCCGTTCCTTGATTTCCTCCTCTGCCCGGGTAAAGGGGTCATCGGAAGTGTGATGCGGAATAATCCCGAAATTTAGCCCGGCCATGAAAACCACCGAAAATTCGAGCCCCTTAATAGCGTGGATGGTCAGCAGTTTGACACTGTCCGATTGAAAATCGGCTTTCTGGTTGTTGATATAAGCGCAAGGAATTCGCCGCCTTTCCATCATTACTTTCAACGATTCCAACTGTGCCCGGTTCCTGGCAACAATGGCAATTTCATTGCGTCGATGCGAAGCCAAAATCGTTGTAATCTGTTCCTGAATATAGTCGGCCTGATCCTTTTCGGTCCGAAATATCCGGCAAACGGGGAATTCTCCCTGTTTGTCGATGAGTTGCGGTTTGACGAAATTTTCATCCTCGACAATTTCCCGACACAACGCGATCAGGCTGTAAGCGGACAGGGAAATCTGTGTGGTCGTACGAAAATTCTTGCTCAGATTGTTGCTTTTACCGACCATGTTGAACCCGATACTCGCAAAGCTCCTGCCGTTGCCGATCCAGGACTGGGGGTAGATACTCTGGGCGGTATCCACAATAAAACCGATACTGGAATGCTCTCCCGACAGGTAGAGCTCTTTTAAAAAGCAGAGCTGGATTCGGGTCAAATCCTGGCTTTCGTCCACGATGATATGGGAATAGCGCTGCCGAGGGTCTGTTTTCATCTGCTCCAGGGCCATGATGCGCATGTCGCTGAAGCTGATCAGCCCGGCCTTGCGAATCGCCTGGTCAAAATAACGCATCAGTTCAAAAACGGCTTTGCGCGTGCTGGAATTTTTCAGCAGTTTTCGGGGGCCATTGTCGATGCGGCCGGTCATAAGCCCCACCCGGTCGGCCTTCTGATATTTCTCTTCCCGGATGTAATTGCAGTCTTTAATCCAGTGAATTTCGTCGTGCAAAAATAAAGTATTGCTCTGATCGAGCACGTTGACGTCGGGGTATTCTTTTTTCAACAGGGCAATCCCCGAACGGATAATCTCATACCCCAGGGCGTTGTCCACTCCAACCTTGTAGTCGATATCGTGTTCGCGGGCGTATTCGCGGTAGTATTCAAACATGATACTGTCGATGGTGCGGATGTCGACGTTTCTTCGCGGGGTGACGAAAAGTGTCTGAAAATCAGGCAGCGCTTTTTGCCGGACTTTGGAATAGAGGTATTCGGCATATTTGATCAGCGTCCGGTTGTAGGTCACCAGCAAAATGGCATCGTCCGGGGCAAAGCAATAATTGCCGAGCAAAAATGGAATCCGGTAAATACCGACGGTTGTCTTGCCGGATCCGGCCACCCCTTTAATAAGAAAATGGCCTTTCGGTTTTTGAAAAGCGATTTTTTTCTGTTCTGCGTTGAGATCCATAGAATCCGCCATCGATAAACAGCGCTCTCTGTTGACTGGCTGTTGAAAAATTTGGCAAAAAGGACACAGAAAATAACGTTGCAAACGCTTTTTTCCGGGGCTTCTGGTACCACATAACATGGTATTGCCTGCAGTTTTCCCCTGACAGGCCTTATTTGTCAAGAATTTCTGCTGCCGCCCGTGCCGGGGACCGGAACCGATTCTTTCTCTTGACAAGATTTTTCTTCTGACAGAGGATATGGCTGTCAACAAGTGGCTGCCAGGCAGGGAATATCCGTGTTTTCTGGTGTGCCGAAACCCCACTGCAACATCCAACTCAAAGTCAAGGAGGCAGGTATGAATAGGCACCATTTGTTAAAACCCCACCATATCCTTTGTATTCTCTTTCTGTCTGCCGCGCTCCTGGTAGGCTGTGCCGGGGCACCGGCTTCAACCGACCAGCCCATAACGGATAAGGTCTATAAGCTGACGATTCTGCATACAAACGATCACCACGGACGGTTCTGGCAAAATCGAGACGGGGAGTATGGGATGCCTGCCAGAAAAACACTGATCGACGCCATCCGTAAAGAAGTGGCCGACGCCGGAGGAAACGTGCTGCTTCTGGACGCCGGCGACATCAACACCGGTATACCGGAATCAGACCTGTTGGATGCGGAACCGGACATTCGCGCCATGAACCTCATGAAATATGATGCCATGGCAGCCGGCAATCATGAATTTGACAATTCCCCGGAGGTTCTCGCTAAACAGATCAGCTGGATGGAATTCCCCCTGGTTTCCGCCAATGTGTACAACCGCCAAACCGGCAAAAACATGTTCCCCCCCAGTATTGCCTTTACGTTCGACGGCCTGCGGGTTGCCGTGCTCGGACTCACCACCGACGACACTTACAAACAGGGCAACCCGGACTACGTGAATTACTATATTTTTAAATCCCCTATCGAAACAGCAGAGGCCCTGATCCCCGAACTGAGGAGGAAAGCCGATATCATTATCGCATTAGCGCATCTGGGATATTATGCCGACGGTGCCCACGGCGGCAACGCGCCGGGTTCGGTATCGCTGGCCCGCACGGTGAAGGGCATCGATGTAATCGTTGACGGACACACCCACGAAAAGCTGGAAGCGCCTGTGCAGGTGGGGAATACCATGATCATACAGGCGGAAGAATACGGAAAGTACCTGGGCCGCATGGACCTCGAATATCTCAACGGTAACCTGACTGTTGTCAGCTACCGCCTGATTCCGGTCAATCTGAAAAAAAAGATCGAGGAAAACGGAGAAACCAAGCGGGTATTGATCGAAGATGAAATCATCCAGGACCCGGCCACAGCCGAGGCCCTGTCCACCTACCTGGACAGCGGAAAGGACTTGCTGGGAAAGGTGATCGGTTCGTCAGACGGGGAATTTGTGGGCGAACGGAAAACCGTACGCAACAACGAAACCAACCTCGGAAACCTTGCCTGCCGAGCAAACATGGCCAAAACCGGGGCGGATTTTGCCGTAATGAACTCCGGCGGCATCCGGGACAGTCTGCCCGCAGGCGATATTACCTATAAAGACGTCTTGAAAATAAAACCTTTCCAAAACAACATCTGCACCATAGACATCACCGGCCGGGAGGCACGCAAATACCTGGAAGTTGCCGTAAACATGGAAAAAGATACAGGCGCCTTCGCCCAGTTCGAGGGGACACGCATCACCCTGGAAGCCGGTGGGATCAAAACACTTGAAATCGGCGGTGCCCCGGTAGAAGACGATAAAACCTACCGTCTAGTACTTGAAAGCTACATCGCTTCCGGCGGCGATGGATATCCGAAAGTGTCAGATCATACAGGGTTTATTGATACCGGGTTCGTAGACGCCGATGTCCTGAAGGAATACATTGCCGAAAATTCACCGTTGAAAACGGCGGATTATGCCCCCACCAACGATGTGGTGCGTGAATAATCATCGCCAGTTCAACACAAAGCACATCAATAACAGGAAGAATGGCAAACCGATTCTCCCGCAGGGAAGCAGAGAAAACAGAAAAACCGAATAGAGGCAACCGGCCTCTGGTGGCATTTTTTTCGGAACGATAACCAATAAAACAGTTATTCAGGTAATCGACTTTTCTATGTTTAATGATTTTGGAATGATGGAGTATTGGAGTGTTGTTTAAAATATTTTTCCCGTCACTCCAGTGCTCCAACACTCCGAAATCACATGGGATTAAAACACTCATATATAGAGAAACCTTCTTTTGAGCTATAGATCCGTTTTTTCTAGAACTGCTTATACCAGCCTTCCGTCTTCTATCTTCCCACCGCTTACCTTCCACCTGAAAACCTGTCCGTCTGGCTCAAACCCCGCCCTGTTCAGTCCTTCGACCATATGTTCGACGATTTTTCCGAAGGTATGACCTGGTCACAAACGTAACGCCGGCTATCGGCGGTTATTCGGTGGCCTGCGCCGTCACGTCCGTACGGACACTTCTAACCGGGGGGATGCTGATCCCCCTGATTACCTGAACCGATATCAAATTGGCCCATAGGCTTCCATTGGAAAACTTTCCCTCCTATGGACCCTGAGGACTTTAAACGCTGTCTGAGCAATCCTCAGTGCAGGAAATAAGGTGGTCAGGACCAGGGGGTTGTTATTCAACCGGTTGTTTGCTATAAGTATTTGCTCTGTAGTGACCCCGGCTTATGGTTTGACTATTGCCGGATCATCTGTTACTGGATGCTGACTTTTCGAGTGGTCCAGACAATGGGGCAGCCTGCCGGTCGATTGGTGGACAGGTTGCCGGTTTCGGTTGACATGTGGATCTCCACCATGGCATGGAAGATCGCTTGTTACCCAACATGAGGGAAGGAAAAAGAAGACCCGTGAAAATCGTCATCGTCATCGATACATTCGGCCCGGCGAACGGCGGAACCATCACGACGGTCCGCCTAGTTGATGAACTGAAAGCCAGGGGCCATCAGGTCTCCGTCGTCACCACCGGAAAGCATGAAGAAGACGGTTTTTACCAGGTCCCCGGCTTCGCCCCCCCCGGCGTCAAAGAATCCGTAAAGAATATGGAGTTCCTCTTCGGACGGGGAAAGAAAGCTGTGTACCGGAAAGCCTTCAAAGGTGCCGATCTGGTGCAGGTGCAGTTTCCCTTCGTCATGGCCCGCAATGCCGTGAAGGTGGCCAAGAAGATGGGTGTTCCGGTTATCGGGGCCTGCCACGTTCAACCGCTGAACATCATCGCAGCCATGGGTAAAGAGAGTGCCCTCCTGGAAAAGATCCTTTTCACCCTGTTCAATTTCTGGTTGTACAAGCAGGTGGATGCGATTCACTGCCCGTCGGTTTTCGCCGCCGAAATGTTGCGAAAACACGGCAGCAAGGCCCACCTCCGGGTCATCTCCAACGGAATCCCCGGGAATTTTGTTCCCCAGGAATTCCCCCGTCCAGGCTGGTTCGGTGATCGCTTCGTCCTGATGAATGTAGGGCGCCACGCCCTGGAAAAACGGCAGCAATTGCTGATTGAGGGCGTTTTGCGGTCCAGGCACAAGGACAACATCCAGCTGGTCCTCTGCGGACGGGGCGAGGAGACCGCAAATCTGAGGAAGCGGGGAGAGGCGCTCCCGGTCAAACCGTTCATCGATTATGTCTCCTGCGAGGACAAGTTCACCTACCTGAACACCGCCGACCTCTTCATGCACACCTCGGTTGTGGAATTGGAGAGCCTTTCGTGCCTGGAGGCCATCGGCTGCGGTCTGCCCTGCCTGATCGGGAACTCGCCCAACAGCGCGTCATCCCAGTTCGCCCAGGACGACCGCTTTATTTTCGAAGCGGACAACCCGGATGATCTGGCCGACAAGATCGACTACTGGTACGAAAACCGGGCAAAACTGGTTGAGGTCAAGAAAAGTGTTTTGCGGATGGCGGAAAATTACCGTTTCGATCGATGCATCAATTTGATGGAGGTGTTTTACAAGGAGGTTCTAAACCACGAGATAGAGACGGAAAACATCCCATCCTGGTCCCCCGAGCGGATTGAG
>CAZKYZ010000067.1:0-12294 GCA_964557055.1 uncultured Desulfobacterales bacterium | reverse complement strand
AACTCACTGGTGGTAAAGTCCTGATCAGGTTGCGAATGTTCTGGTTTTTATCAAAGTTACAGCCACTTTAGCTCTCTTCGCCATGTTTTTTATGCAACTATAAGGTAAAGTGAAAAAACGGCAGGTCGTTATTATTGGCGGTGGCCGGCTGGGCGTACCCTTGTTCATAGGCTCCATACTCCCGGTCAAAATATGTCCGTTACCTTGATCAAGGATGAAAGAATCAATGCAAACCGCTGTGCGGTGCCCTATGGCATCCCGGATGAGAAACCATTGGAAAAGTTTCAGATACCCAATGCACTGGTAACGGATTATGGTGCAGAGCTGGTGATCGACCGCGTCGCAAGGATCGATACAATCAACAAAGAGGGTTTTACGGCAGCGGGCGATAGATACCAGTATGATGATCTGGTCTGTCCACCGGATCCCGTCCGACCATCCCGCCGATTTCCGGCATAGAGGGAAAACCATCTGATAATATTTATGTTTTTGCAACAAAAAACGCTCTGACCAAATGAGTCGTTTTAGAAAACCGGCCAAACATAGTTGTCACCGGTAGTCGGTCACATCACAGGATGCCATGAAATTTTTTAAACGCTATGATTCATATACTTGCATGGTCTCCCACGTGAAGGTTTTGCCGTGAGTAATCCGCCCACCTCCAATTCACCAGGCAGCCCTTCCTCTCACAGCCGGGAATCCGCTAACGATTGCATCGAAAAGCAAAACTTTTTCGCCTTTCTTTGGCACGCACTTTTTCTGGCGTTTGTTTCCACGTTTATTGACGTCAATACCATTCTTTCTTCGTTTATCTTGAAAATTGGCGGCTCCAGCACCCACGTGGGCATCCTCACGGGAATTTCCATCGGCCTGCCTTTGATCACTCAACTCTTGTTTGCCGGATTCTTGGCAAGCCGCCCTCGAAAAAAGCCGTTTTTAATTTTAGGACTTTACCTTCGGGTCATCACGCTGGCGGGTATGGGTTATACGCTATCGATTTCTGATACGGTCGATCCCGCGTGGTTATTGCTATTGGTATTTTTTTGGCTGGGTGTTTTTTCTATTAGTGGTGCTTTTGCGGGGATTTCCTATACGGATATCCTGGGAAAAACCCTCCCAAGAAGCAAAAGGGGGCGCTTCCTGATTGTCAAGCAGCTGATCGCTTCTTCCGGAATGCTGATTTCCGCCTTCATTGTCCGCCGTATTGTCATCCACTTTCCCTACCCCCATAACTATATGATTATTTTTTTCGTTGCGGCAGGGCTGTTGTTTGTCGCCGGCTTTGGTTTTGTGGCCATCAAAGAAGATGCTGGAAAAGCCAGCCATATTTCCGGAACCCTTCGAACCATTATGACGATCCCTCAAATATTGAAATCCGATCCAAACTTGAGGAACTATATCGTAGCCATTAATTTGATGGGCCTGTCCTTAACCATCATTCCTTTTTATGTTGTCCTCTAAAAAACCCTGTTCGTGTTGACGCCCACGCTGATCGGCAATTTTCTGCTCATGCAATTTTTAGGAATGATTCTTTCGACGTTCATCTGGAACGGGATTGTCAGGAAGTTCCGGTTCAAAGGGGTTGCTATAAGCTGTTCGTTACTAGGTGGTTTGCTTCCCTTTACGGTCTTATGGTTGTCCGGCTTCGGGCCCTCCATCTTTCAATGGTCCTTTTTTTTGGCTGGCACCTTGATATCTGCCGGCAGAATCGCTTATGAAGGCGTATTGCTTGAAATCACCACCAACGACAACCGGGCCGTCTATGCCGGAATCAGTGGCGCCCTCAGCCTGACATCCGCTGTTTTCCCGATAATTGCAGGTGTATTGATCAACACCTCCACATTCGAAGCCATTTTTAGCTTCACATCCCTTCTTGTTGTGTCCTCTTTGTTTTTCATCACGCGTTTGAAGTGCCCCACCCCGGACGATGTTGAACCCTGACAGCTCCCGCTTTCTCCAAAGCATGCCGCGGAGCGTTCACGCACATGGTTGAGAAAAGGCATCCCTGCACAATCATCACCCAACAAACGTTACCCAACGTTAACTCTGAGAATACCTGCCTGAAAGTAACGGTACAAGTTTACTTTTACTACCCATGTGGGTATCTCAAGCAACTTGGTCCTTCAGCAATTAACTGCATAACCAACTGTTTTATAGGTGTTTTAAAATTTTTCTCATTTTTTTTAATCGCTTCGCCGTTGTGGCACAAAAGTTGATTACAACGAATAGTAGTTGTTGAACTGAGACTTTAAGAACGTCCCGTTTCTTTATAACCGAATTAAGAACGCAAACCATAAAAAAGGAAGAAGCCATGCGGGGACTGGGTGGCGGTAACTTCGGTGGATAAATGCCGGAAACTGATTCGATTGCTGGATGATCAGGGAGGGCGGCAATGTTCATGGTTGCTGCCCTTTAGTTTCCAATAAGACCAGGAGAATAGCAATGGGTGCGATTGGACGATTGACCCGGAAGCATTTTGAACAGTCGGTTCTTCACGGAGTGACCCTGGTGGATTTTGATGCCCCCTGGTGCGGACCATGCCGCACTCAAAAACCAATCATCGCTGCATTGAAAAAGAACTACCGCGGCAAGGCAACTGTCCAGAAGATAAATATCGATGAAAACCAAGACATCGCTATGCATCTAGGTATTCAGAGCATTCCCACCATCATACTCTATAAAGACGGCAGAGAGATGGACCGCTTTATTGGTGTTCAAACCGCTGGGACGCTTACCCAAGCGTTAAAAAAGCTAATCGATCTACAGGGCCATCTTAAGTGATCGCAACGTGTCCGACCATTCTATAAAAAAACGGCGTTGACATTTGCCTCTATGATTTTACGCCTTATGCGTGGGTTCTATTTTATGCTATGGTTGATCGCAACAGAGAAATAAACCCGCCTATCCATCGGCGGTTAAAGGGAGTGCTGAATCATGGGAACGTGTATCAACCATCCGGATCGTGAGACCCCATACATCTGCATGAAGCATCAAAGCTACTTATGTGAGGAGTGTCTGGAATGCAGAGACCCAAAGATCTATTGTAAACATCGATCCGCCTGCCCCATCTGGTTCATGGGCAAGCACAAGGAGGGTTGGGATGTCGAAGACAGGCAGGAATCAGCCGCCACCACCCATACAGTCACTTTTCTGCCCGACGAACAGACGGCGATCCTGCTCTCCGGCAGCACCCTGCTAGATGCAGCCCAAGCCGCCGAGGTCCATGTCAACGCTTCATGCAACGGGAAAGGTTCTTGTGGAAAATGCAAACTGGTGGTCGTTGCGGGTGATGTAAAGACAGCACCCACCCCACTGTTGACGGATGTTGAAAAAGCCAAAGGCTATGTACTCGCTTGCCAGAGCCGGGTCTTCGGCGATGTTTCCGTGCAGATTCCCGAGGAGGTCCTGGAGCGCAAACTCAAGATCGTGGGCATGGGTCAGGCGGTAACCGACCGGCTCAAAGGATTGGTCACGGATATCGACCCCATGCTCAAACAGATCTCCTTGACCCTGGAGCCCCCCACCCTTGAAGATTCGGTGAGTGACCTGGACCGGCTCAACCGCGGACTGAAAAAGCAAGGGTGCGATGTGGCCCGGCTCAACGTGGGCCTCACGGTCATGCGTCAATTGGCCGAGGTAGTCCGCCAGGACAACTGGAACGTCACCGTATCGGTCATCCGTCGCAAATGCGCCAATGAAATTCTGGAGGTGCACCCAGGCAACGGACAGCGTCAATCGCTGGGTTTGGCCATCGACGTGGGCACCACCACCATTGTGGTCTACCTGGTGGACATGGCCGATGGGTCGGTGCTGGTGGCCACTGCCGGCCACAACCGCCAGGCGGATTGCGGCGACGATGTTATCAACCGCATCGTCTGCGCCGAGAAAGACGGGGTCAAAAAGCTCAGCCGCATGGCCCTGGCCACCATCAACAGCCTCATCGGCGAAGCCCTGGACAGCGTCGGCGCCAGGGTGGAAGCGATCCGCAACGTGGTCGTCTCCGGCAACACCACCATGGCCCACCTGCTGCTTCAGATCGAACCCCGTTATATCCGCAGGGATCCCTACATTCCAACGGTATCAGACTTTCCTATCCTCAAAGCTAGAGAAATCGGCCTGAAAGCCAATCCTATGGCGGCCGTGTTCATCATGCCCGGACCGGCCAGCTATGTGGGGGGTGATATTGTTTCCGGGATCCTATACACCGGGTTTCACCGGGAAGATCCGATCACCCTGTTTATCGATATCGGCACCAACGGTGAGATCGTGCTGGGCAACAAAGAATGGCTGATGACCGCCGCCTGTAGCGCCGGACCGGCCTTCGAAGGCGGAGGCATTCGTTGGGGCATGCGGGCCGAGGAGGGGGCCATTGAAAAGGTGACCATCGACCCGCAAACACTGGTACCGGACCTGTCAACGGTGGGGGACGCCCCTCCCCGGGGGATCTGCGGGTCGGGAATGATCGATCTGATTGCCGAGCTGCTGAAAACCGGCATCGTTGACCGCAGCGGCCAGTTTGCCAGGGAACTGGGCAACGAACGGGTCCGCAAGCAGGGCGATGAATGGGCCTATGTCCTGGTGTTGGCTGAGCAGACGCCCATGGACGAAGATATTGTTTTTACTGCATCGGACCTGAAAAACCTCATCTACAGCAAAGGCGCCGTCTATGCAGGCTTCACGACCCTGCTGGGAGAGGCCGGCATGGATTTTTCTATGGTAGACCGCATGATTATCACCGGCGGGTTCGGCCAGTATCTCAACATCGAAAAGGCCGTGGCCATCGGCCTGCTGCCCGACATCGACCGCAGTAAATTCGCCTATATGGGCAACAGCTCCATCGTGGGGGCCTACATGGCCTTGCTTTCCACCCGTTACCGTCAGGAAGCCAGGGAGATCTGCAACAACATGACCTATATCGATTTTTCCAATAACCCGCGGTACATGGATGAATTCACCTCAGCTCTTTTCCTGCCCCATACTGACCTGGAAATGTTTCCGACGGTAGCTGGAAAAGTTGTTTCGTGAAGTCTGTTCCAGCACACCCAAGATAGCGGCGATGTCGGGTAAACCCGACCCGATCTTATTTTCGTCATATGACCAATTCTTTCCTTGACAGCCTATTAATCAATAGTTATATTTTGGTCAAATGACAGAAACCTATTGAGGTGATGCATGCCAAGACCCAAAAAACCCCGACTCGTATCCGGCTATCCACTGCTTGAGGCCTTTGTCCCCAGGGGGGTCCCCCTCACCGGGGAGATCGTCCTGTCGGTGGAAGAACTGGAATCCATCCGCCTGAGCGATTTCGAGCATATGGACCAGGCTTCCGCGGCTGAATTGATGAATGTTTCCCGTCAGACTTACGGCCGAATCCTGGGTGATGCCCGCAACAAGGTGGGCGAAGCCCTGATAACGGGCAAGGCCCTGCGGATTGAGGGGGGGCATTACGAGATGCGCGGCGGCGGCCGGCGACGTCGTCGCGGTGGTGGCGGCTGGGGCCGTGGTGGTCCCGGCGGCATTGGCAGACCCTAACCCTAACGTTGCAAAGGAGGAAAAAGAGATGGCACGACAGAACGGAAGCGGCCAGCAAGGCCGACAACAAGGAAATGGATCGGGAGGAGCCGGAAAAGGGCGCGGATCCACCGACAAGGGAACACCCCGCTGCCAGGGAGGCCAGGGACGCGGCCTCGGAAAAGGCGGATGCGGGGGTGGCGGGAGACGTCAGTCGGGAAACGGTCAGGGGGGCCGGCGTGTCCTACCGGAGAATTCCCAAATAAATACTGACCAAATTATTAACAGGTAACCTATCAGCAAATGGAGGAAACCATCATGCCAGGATTTGACAGAAGCGGCCCCATGGGGGCAGGCTCTATGACCGGCGGCGGACGCGGGCGTTGCAACCCGAACTCGGCCGCAGCCATCCCGCAGGGGTATGCTGCCGGATACGGCCGGGGCTATGGAATGGGCCGGGGATTTCGCGGTGGCTTTGGTTATGGCGCGGCTGTGCCGCCTGTGAACACTGCTGCGAACATCGATGAGGTGCGCGACCTTCAGACCGCAGTTGGAGAGTTGAAGGCCTCTCTCGGCAGGATCGAAGAGCGACTGGGAGGGATGACCCGCAACGACGAACCATAACCCGGGAGCTTTTTTAAAAATGGACCTTTACCGGCAGGGGATGACGCAACGCCCCTGCCGTTATGATTCCGCCATACCGTTTCAGGTAACGTTACTTTGTTGTCCACCATTGTTTCTCCTCGGGCAAAGCTACCCTTGCCGTGACATTTTCTCGCTGACGATCATTGAATAATCCTTTTAAAATAAAGGATTATTTGTAAATGAGACGGTTGTTGCAATCAGGGATGCACCGCTGGCATTCTTTTTGTATTGATAGAGGGGAAAGTTCAACCATTGCCAGATTGAGGATTTATTGGTGAGGAAAAATTGTTTGGAAAGCCTGCCGATCCTGCTACAATGAACCCAAAATCTGAAAGGACGTTGAAACCGATGCAAAACCGCAGGCTACAGGAGGAAAATAGTGGAGAGAAACGATTACGACCTCATTATTATCGGAGGCGGTCCAGGAGGGTTGACTGCTGGGCTGTATGCTTCCCGTGCACGGCTGAAGACCCTGCTTGTTGAAAAAGCCGCTTTGGGAGGCCAGGTCAACACCACCGACTGGGTGGAAAATTATCCCGGTTTTCCAGAAGGGATCAGTGGGTACGACTTGGGACAGAAGATGTCCGAGCAGGCCCGGCGCTTCGGGCTTGAAGTTAAAAACGCCACTGTTGAAAGCCTTACGGTGGATGGGGCGGTGAAGACTGTTGGTTTGGCTGGTGGATCCCATACATGTAAAACTGTCATCATCGCTTCCGGTGCCTCTCCCCGCAAGCTGGGAATTCCGGGTGAGCGCAATTTTTTCGGCAAGGGAATTTCTACCTGTGCCACCTGTGACGCCCCTTTCTACAAGGAGAAGGTGGTGGCAGCCATAGGCGGCGGAGACACCGCTGTCAAGGAGAGCCTATATCTCACTCGGTTTGCCCGAAAAGTGTACCTTATCCATCGGCGGGATCAGCTACGGGCCACACGGATCCTCCAGGAACGGGTTCTTGCCAATGATAAGGTGGAGATGGTGTGGGATACCGTTCCCATTCGTTTTAGCGGCCTATTCGGGATGGACACCGTCTCACTCAGAAATGTAAAGAGGGAGGAAGAGTACGACCTGAAGGTGGATGGCTGCTTTGTCTGGGTAGGTGTGGAGCCCAACACCGCTTTTCTCCCAGGCGCCGTGGACCTGGATGAAAAAGGTTTTGTCATCACCAATGAAAAGATGGAGGCATCGGTCCCAGGAATATATGCCGCCGGTGATGTCCGCAACACCAATATGCGGCAGATAGCGGCAGCGGTGGGGGATGCCGCAATTGCTGCCGGAAGCGTGGAGGTGTATTTGGAAAATGTCGGGCACACAGCGTCGGGAGGGTAGCGCCGGAGCAGAATGCAAAGCTATAACGGATTGTAAACAAGTACATTTCAAACAGACCACGGTAATTTCGAAAAACGACTGAAAGAAACGAATCACAGCATATGCGGCGAGTCGATGTCTACCGTACATGATTCTGCCTGCGGCACTGTGACTCTTTTTTCAGTTGACAACGCAACTGACAGGGTCTATTTTTTGTGCGGCAACATTCATATGCAAAGGAGTGTTCATGGCGGAAACGATTACGAAAGAGAGGCTTACCCCCTGGATATGCAGGCTTTCCAGGCTGTCGACCCTATTTGTGGGTCGGGAAATGGGCCGGATCGGGTTTGGCCAGGGCCAGTTCTTTCTTTTAACGGAACTTTACGCGGAAGAAGGGATCAGCCAGGATGAGCTATCGCGCCGGGTGGGAGTCAACAAATCGAACACATCGCGTGCCCTTGCCAAGCTGAAAAAATTCGGGCTGATACGCAGCAAGAGCGACCCCTGTAACCACAAGGTGAAAAAGATCTACCTCGAAGCGAAAGCATACGAAATTCGAAAGGAATTCCGGAACATCCAAAATGAGTGGAACGCTACCCTGCTCAGTGGATTTTCCGAAAACGAAAAAAAGCGGCTTCTGGCAAGCCTGAAAAAAATGGCCAGAAATGCGGAGGCATCCATTGGAACGGCGCTTCCCTGCCGCACTTCCTGCCGCAATCAGCTAACGGTTAAAAAACGGAAAGGAGCATCGATGGAGTTGACGGATATTATATCGAAAGAAAAATGGGCACATTTCGAAAAGGAGCTGTTTGACCGCTTTCGTATGAACTGCACCGTATTCGACCGGTCTGGTACCGGTGTCACCGGCAAACCGAACTGGTGCAATCAACTGTGCCCGCAAATCAAAGCCAACCAGAATTCCCTGGCGGCCATTTGTGCGCCGGGAAACCAATACTTCATGGCTACTAGCAAGCAGACCGGCAATCCCGTAATTGGTGAATGTGATGCCGGTCTCGTTAAAATTGCCGTTCCCATTTTCGTTGACGGAACGTTTCTCGGAACCGCTGGCGGCTGCGGAAGGCTGCCCCAAAATGGTGAGGTAGATACATTTTTCATCGGGAAGGCCATGGGGAAAGAGGAGCTGGAAATGGCTGCCCTCTGTGACGGTATCGAACACATGACAGAAGAACAGGCGGATAAAATGGCTGATTTTATTGAAAAACGCCTTTTAGAATATGTCAATACGTTTATCCGTCTGTCCATCGCAGCAGGTTAATTTGGAGAAGCCGAAATGTTGACAAGAAGGCAGGTAGACCAGGTGGACTGGTCCGGTTTTGAGCTTGACCTCTGGGAGCGGTTTGGTGTCAACGCCGTAATGTATCGAGCGGATGGCACCCGCAGAACCACTGGCACCACACTTTTGGCCAACGAGATTTGCGCCCGGATCAAGAAGAACCCGGAGGCGGAAAGAAAAATTTGCAGCACCATGAAGGCATATTTACTGCGCCAGGCGAAGGCCCGCGGAAATCATGCGGCCGGCGAATGTACAGCGGGGATGTACCGTATCCTTTTGCCGGTTACCCGAAACGGGGTCATGGAAGGTTATGTCAGTGTATGTGGGCGACCTTTTGCCAATAAGGATCGGATCTACACGGATTATATTCATCAGGTAACTGGTGTGGACGAGCAAATGCTGCAAGGGCTGGTATCCACATTATGCCCGCTCGATCATCGGGGCATAAACGAGATCAAGTCGTTTGTTGCTTCTTATTCAGCGTAAGGCGGGTAAACGCGGTCTCGAAAACCCCGATTGTACCCAGCAAGCTTCTAGTATACGGCATTCTCGCCCACAAACGGATTGTGGCGCTTTTCCTGGCCGATGGTGGTTTCCGGGGTGTGGCCGCTGTATACGGTGACGTCGTCTCCCAGCACAAAGAGGCGGTTTTTGATGCTGTTAATCAGCGTGTTGTAGTCGCCCCCCGGAAGGTCCGTTCGGCCGATGGAGCCGTAAAAAAGGGAATCCCCCACAAAAACCGCTTTATCCGTAAAGAGCGAAATACCACCCGGGCTGTGACCGGGGGTAAAAAGCACCTTCAATTCGATGTTGCCGAAGCGGACCGTGTCATTGTCGTCCAGGTTACCATCCGCTGCCGGGGAATTTTCCATGGGCAGTCCGAAAGAGGCAGCCATGGCTTTGAGATGACCCAGCATGGGTTCGTCCAGTTTGTGTATTAGTATATCAGCACCGGTGGCTTCCTTGAGCTGCCTGTTGGCACCCACATGATCGAAATGCCCGTGGGTATTAATGATGTATTTCAGGGTGAGGGCGGATTCGGCCAGGGCCATCAGGATCTTATTGGCATCATCTCCCGGATCGATGACGACGGCTTCTTTCGTCTCTTCACATCCCAACACAAAGCAGTTGGTCATCAGGGGACCGACGGGTAATTTTTTTATAATCAACACAACCTCCTAACCGGGATATTTCATAAAAATATTTCGACAGCATTTAAAAACGTTTACTGTCAACTGGTTTTTCCGTTTGTCGGTCAAAACCAACACACAGTTTATGCCTATCCGTCCGATGTCTGCGTTCGGGCATCAAGGGCGATTTGTTTGTTGTTATTTGCCAGGTGGATGGTATCCAGAATACCGTTGATAAAGGCTCCGGATTCTTCGGTGCCGAACTTTTTCCCGATGTCAATGGCTTCGTTAATGGACACTTTAGCGGGTATGTCTTCCCGGAAAAGAATTTCATAAGCGGCAATACGCAGAATATTGCGGTCTACGCAGGACATGCGGCGTACTTTCCAATTACTGGAAAACTTTTCAATGATACCGTCGATCGATTCCCGATAAACGAGGACGCCTTTAACCAGTTCTATGAAAAAGTTGACGGCCTGGGGCGCCGGTTTAAAGGTTGCGCAATAAAGCTCCAGGGTTTCAATGGACTCTTGCTGGCTCATGTCCATATAGAAGAGGGCTTGCAGGGCCAGTTCCCGGGATCGGCGGCGGTTGCGCATACCGGTTAGGACACCTTTTCCATCAAGTTGACCATTTCAACGGCGGACATGGCTGCGTCCCAGCCCTTGTTGCCTGCCTTGCTGCCCGCCCGTTCAATGGCCTGTTCGATGGTGTCGGTCGTAAGGATACCAAAGATAACCGGAACCTGGGCTTCGAGGCCGACAACAGCGATTCCTTTGGAAACCTCGGAGCATACGTAGTCATAATGGGAGGTGGCCCCGCGGATAACCGATCCCAGGCAGATAACGGCGTGGTATTCTTTTTTTTGGACGAGTTTTTTGGCCACCAGTGGAATTTCGAACGCGCCGGGGACTTTATAAATATCGATGTCCGCTTCCGATCCGCCGCAGCGAACCAGGGCATCAACAGCACCGCTGGACAATTTGTCGGTAATAAAATCGTTGAACCGGCTGACGATCAAAGCGAATTTTTTACCTTTCGCAAAGAGTTTACCTTCGATGATTTGCGCCATGGAATAGCCTCCAGTTGCATGTTAATGTCTAGAACCGTTGCCGGCATTTCGTCCGGCACCGAAACCGTTCAGGGATTGGCATCTATATTCAACAGGTGACCCATCTTCAGCTTTTTGCATTCAAGGTACCTGGCATTGCAGTCGTTTGGGGGGATCTCGATGGAAACCTGCTCGACAATTTCAAGGCCATAGCCCTGCAACCCGACCATTTTTTTGGGGTTGTTGGTTACCAGCCGCATTTTGCGAACGCCGAGGTTTACCAAAACCTGAGCGCCGATGCCGTAGTTGCGTTCATCCGCTTTAAAACCAAGCTCCAGGTTGGCTTCCACCGTGTCAAGTCCCGCGTCCTGCATATTATACGCCTTCAGTTTGTTGACCAGTCCGATGCCGCGGCCTTCCTGACGGATATAAAGTAATACGCCGCAGCCTTCTTTTTCAATCATCTCCATGGTTTTGTTAAGCTGCCCGCCGCAATCACAGCGCATAGACCCGAAAATGTCTCCCGTCAGGCATTCGGAATGTACCCGCACAAGAACAGGCTCATCGGGCCGGATGGGGCCTTTCACCAGGGCGATATGTTGAAAGTCATCCACCTGATTTTCAAAAACAATGACCTTAAATTCGCCGGCATGAAATGTGGGGACCGTTGCTTCTACTTTGCGCTCTACAAAGGACTCAGTTCGCATGCGGTACTCGATGAGGTCCGCAATCGTGCAGATACTGATATCGTGTTTTTCACTGAATTCTTCCAGAGAGGGCATACGAGCCATCGTGCCGTCATCGTTCATAATTTCGCAGATGACGCCAGCGGGTTTCAACCCCGCCAGGCGGGCCAGATCAACAGATCCTTCGGTCTGGCCGGCGCGTACGATGACGCCGCCTGTTCTGGCACGTAAGGGGAATACATGGCCGGGGCGGGCCAGATCTTCCGGTTTGGCATCGTCGGCCACCGCCGTCTGGATGGTGTGGGCGCGGTCGGCGGCGGAAATGCCGGTGGTAACCCCGGATCGGGCTTCAATGGAAACCGTGAACCCGGTATGGAACTGGGAGGTATTGTTGTCTACCATAAGAGGCAGGTTCAGGTTGTCGATCATCTCTCCCGTCAGTGACAGGCAGATTAAACCACGACCATATTTTGCCATAAAATTAATAGCTTCTGGGGTAACGAACTGGGCAGCCATGGTTAGGTCACCCTCGTTCTCACGGTCCTCGTCGTCCACCAGAATCACCATTTTCCCGTTACGGATATCCTTGATGGCGTCTTCAATTGATATTACTGACATTATTTGGTTGCATCTCCTATAGGTAAATATTTGTAAAAATAAGGCAGAACAGGGAG
>CAZKYZ010000066.1:0-12302 GCA_964557055.1 uncultured Desulfobacterales bacterium | reverse complement strand
CGGAAAGTTTACGCTTGCCTCACCATGCAAGACGACATCTCGTTATTTGATCCACTATAGCTATGAGGGTAGGTTTCTGTCAAGTATTTATACCGCTATCATAAATAAAATTCGCAATACGACAGGTGGCAAACATAGTTGTCGAAAAACCGTATGAAAAACGGAACATTTTTGTACAACCGCTATAATTGCGCTTGTACGCGTATTGGATAATGTAAGGAAGGCAACTGGTTTCAGGTGTGAATCAACGCTCTATACTGTTTTGAAATGGGTTCAACAACCATCCTCTTCATCATTTTGGCCAACCTCAAGAAAACAGCCAAAACAGGACCAGCAAGGATAAAACATCCGAGCATCAAAATCCCAAAAGCAAAGGTTCTGACCGCCCCGGCATATCCGATAAGCGCCGGGATCAGGCCACCGCGACTAGAAAGGCCGCAGAGGAGGACAGCGAATTGGTTACGCAACGCAGATTGGAGGAAGCAATACACGAAGCCGCTGCAAAAGCGGCCGGAACACTGGCCATTTATGGGTGGAAACCAGACTAAGTGTCCGTGGGATAGGCAGGCACTACCCCAATAGGCGTGCAGAAGAAAAAATCTTCGGCATACCCTGCAGAAAGGCGATCACCCTGACACAGGGCAGGTGCGATCACCTTCATGGTTTTGTTGTTGGATTACGTCGGAAACCTCACCCCATTCTACCAAGAGTGAAGACCCCTTTGTTTTGTTGGCCAGCTATTCAGCGACCCGCTTGATGGTGCCGTTGGAAAGCATTTCCTGCAACTCGGCCAGGAGCCGCTTTTCCTGATTGTCGATTACCATATCTTCATCGGCGATGGCCAGAATCTGATTGTGCTCCTTGGTGGTCAGTTTTCCATCTTCCATTGCTTTTTTAATCATCTCGGACAGTCTTACAGCAGAATCACTTGGCTTTTTCATGGCAATCTCCTTCTTCATAGTAGCAGTGAAATATTGTTTGTATCGATAATTTTTTCCATAATATACCATAAAGATTCATACTGTACAAACACTATACCGACAAAGCGCTTATGCTGCAGTCGCTCCAGTTAATTTTAAACATTAAGGCTAAAATGGGAATAAATTTGTTGTTTGCAAGCAGATGAAACCAGGTGGCGGAGCAGTTTAAAACCGCTTTTAATCCGATGGCAAATGAAAAAGGGGCATTTGTGGAAATTGATTGCAGCAGATATTTCCGTAACTAACTATTTTTTGTTCGGTTTTCTTATACCGCGAGCCTCACGAGGGGTTGGCTTCTGGCCAAACTTTTTGTGACCATTTCTGGGGATACGGTGCTGAGCCGAAGGTTTTTCGGAGTATCCGGATTTTTTCCTGACACCACCTTTATCATCTGATTCCAAAGGTTTTGTCCGCAGTCGGATGCCATCCTTTTCAAGGGCAATCAGTCTGTTTTTATACAGGTTGCCAATGGTCTTTTTGAAGGTTTTTTTGCTGACACCGAAAAGGTCGGCGATTACTTCCGGCCGGCTTTTATCCGTAACCGCGACAAACCCATCCCGTTTTTTGATTTCGTCCAAAATTTTTCGAGACAGGGCATCAATGGCCTTGTAGCCAGGTTTTTGCAGGCAAAGGTCAATTTTTTGGTCGTCACGCACTTTTTTGACAAACCCGTCGATTTCCTGCCCGATTTGCAGCGGCTGAAACACTTCGTTTTTATAGAGGATGCCCTTGTGGGTGCCGTTGATAACAGCGACATATCCCATCTCGGTCTGCCCGGAGATGTGCAGCGCCACTTTTTGGCCCTCCTGAAAACCGGTCTGTTCTTTTTGGAACCTGGCTTTGTTGTAATCCATTTTTACCATAATAGTTTTCCGGCAATTGGCGCTGGTCGGGCTCCTTATTGCTCTTCCGTTGAAAGGGACGGGGCTTTTTCAGTCTCCTCGTCTTCAACCGCTATCGTTTCATCAGTTTCAGCCGCCTTACTTTCCTGCTTGCGCAGTCTTTTTTCCGCTTTCTTTTTCTGCTTGGCCAATTCTTTCTGACGTTTCTTGAACTGGAAATGGGATTTTGTCATGGCATTTCCTTTCGGGTCGATTGCCGGGCCTCTATAACTGCGGATAACAGGAGCAGGTATTTCAGCCGGCAAATGTGTGGTTGGTGAAGGCGAGCATTAAAAAAAGGCATCCCCTGTATCACAGGAGATGCCTTTAATTGTCTTAATAAGGCAGGTTAGACTACGGTCACATTGGCAGCAGCAGGGCCCTTGGGTCCTTGCTCGATTTCAAAGCTCACGCGTGCACCTTCGCTCAGGGATTTAAAACCGGCCGCATTGATTGCACTATGATGTACAAATACATCCGGTCCGTCTTCCTGTTCGATGAACCCAAAACCTTTGTTGTCATTAAACCACTTAACAGTTCCATTTACCATAACTATCATCCTCCTTTCAAAGTATTTCAACGTTACAAACTGGAGGATGATCGCAAACAACAAACGAATACTTCCTACAGCAAGAAACCCTTCCGCCAACTGAATGCGGAACTTAATTGATTCCTCATAGTAAGCACCTTTGCATGTAATAGCAAGCCAAATGTTTATATTTTGTTAAAATAATACCCCATCAGCAAAAAAAAACGGCGAAAAACCAGAATCCGCATGCTCCTGATGCCTTGGTATCTGCCCGTTGATGACACTCCGGACTCACTGTTCCACCGGAACGACACGGCCCTTGTCATCCGTTTTGTACCGCAGCCGGCAGTCACCCTGCCAGGTTCTGACCGGGGCTTTGCTGTCCAGCATTTCGAAATCCGTAATTCGTAAAAAGGCCAGATCGTGCTCATGCAGCAACCGACCGGGGTTCTTGTCGCAACGGTTGGGGGGTGCATTTCCACAGTACTTGACGGCGGAGTGATAATCACTTTCACCGGTAAGGGCGATAGCGCCGCCGTCGGCCAGAAACATTCCGTACTGCTGGAGCGCCCGGACGATTACCCTGGCGCCTTTCGGCAATTTTTCAAAACGGACCTCCGGATGGGCGGTTTCCAGATCCCGGTCCGCTTTCAAACGAAAGCGGGCACCATAAGGAGGCGCTGATTCCGGGCCCTTTGCCGCCACGGTGGCATGGGTTGCCGGAGCGGTATACACCCGGGAGCGGATGTTACGGTTGGGCAGGACAAACCGCAGGGCATGGTCGATGCGGCCATCGGCCAGTTCCTGGGAAGTAAACAGCAGGGGTGCAATGGGTAATCCGGCTGCATCGGCACTGGTACAATCCAAACCGCGCCCCCAGTTTCCCGCCGGTGCCTCTTTCCCGGTTTCCCAGCCATAGGTCAGGCGAAAGTCCCATACAGCCATGCACCCGCCCTCAAAACGCCCCCCGTCGGCCGTTCCCGAAGAAATATCCGCCTTCCACATTTCAAACAGCCGATAGCTAGGTCGGTGGATCACGATGAGGTGGCAATCGCCGCCGTCTTCGCAGCGGTAGGAGCGGTTGCCCTCCACCGTGCCGCCGGGCGGCAGGGGCACCGCCGCATCATCACACTCGCCGTCGAAATAGTATTCGCTTTTTTCAAAACTGCGAAACCGGCTGGTTTCATCCGCTTCAAGGACTCTCAGGCTCAGATCGATATGAAATTCGCCGCGTGGATCAAAGCTGTTCCCATTTTCGGCCATCCAGCGCACCACCCTCCCGGAATCGGCATGAACCGGCTGCTTGCCGACATTCTGAAGCCAGATGACTGTTTTCGGAAAAAGGTTTCTTGAAGCAGCCATGGCACCATCCACTCCCCAATGAAAGATCAACAGAAAAACAACCCCCAGGAATGTGAATCCCTGCGATGATTGGATCCGCAAGAGCATCTTTCCTTCCTCCTTTCAGCCGGTAATATGACCGACAATTTCAGCAGCGTTTTCCCCATAGGAAGAATTGGAGCGTGAATCAATATTCAAGAGAACCCATGCTGTGACAGCTGCGGGCTTTACTCTTTCTGTTTTGCAACGAGCCTATTCGGGATAGGTGGATGCAGCGCCTTCTCTGTTGTCAACCCTTTCCAGCTGCCCGGCTTCCACCCAGCCCCTTTTGTCTTTTGACAGATACAGCAATACCCAGTCCCCCTCTGAGCGCTCGTAATGGACAACCGCGCCTTCATGAATCTTGAACAGGACCGTGTCGCCGGTATCGGGGCCAGCCCGCACTACGATTTCTTCGGCCAGAATGACGGCACGGTTATCGGTGGACGCCCCGTACCATTTCAATGCCAGGGTGCCGGCGCTGATGGCAATCAGGATGATCAGGAAAATGGATAGATAATATGACCATTCCGCTTTTTTGAACAATCGGATGGTAATCACCAGGAAAAAAAGAACGTTCACAATGGAAAAAACAAAAATGGTTTCGTGCAAATTCAAACTGTCGAGTCCCAGAAAATCGTTCAGTGAGTCTGTTTCCGGATCGCCAAGCGCATCGACCGTCTGATTGCGGGCATTGGCAAGATTGAAAATCAGGTCGTCGTCTCTGGGAATCAGCGTCCGCGCCCGTTCGTAATAGAGAATTGCTTTCCCGGAATCTCCAAGGCGAAAATAAGCGTTTGCGAGGTTATAGTAGATGTGGCCGCTTTCAAATCCATTTTCAATCAGTTTTCGATAGCCGTTTACCGCCTCTTGAAATTGATCTCTTTTGTAGGCACTGTTGGCTTCAAAAAAATCCTCTTCCGCCGATGGAAGGCTTTGCGCGTTGACCCCGCACGGTAACAGAAAAAAAATTAGCCCTGCGATCGTTAATAACCGTCTCAACCCGTTCATCGGATCTCTCTTTCCAGCGCCTTGACCAGCCGCAACAATTCATTGGCCCCTTTGGCGGGTTTGTCATGATCTCCGGCATATACGGCGTTTTCGAACCGCCGGACCAGGGAACGAAGCTTATGTACAGTTTCGGGGGTGACGCCTTGTGCTTGAAGCACTTTCTCGGCATCAACGGATGTCAGGGTGCCGACGGACAGACAAAACCTGTCGTTGAGATAATTCCGGAAAGCATCAAGGCAATCGGCACAACTGGAAAGATCCTTGCGGCAATGCCTTGCCAAAATTTTGAAGGCATTTCTGGATCGGATCTGGATCATGCGCTCCGGAGACCGCTTGCGCAGCTTCATACTGGTCAGCAGTAGAAAATAAACCGAGGGCGGTCCCATCAAAAGAAGCCCAAGCAGCCAACCCGAGGACATTTGCCGAAATGGAACGAACAGACTGCCGACGCTCGTGTGAATCGGCAGGATATCCTTTCCGATCTGTTTCACTTCCTTTTTCGCCAAATCCTCCCCGGCAGCAGCAGACGGCGGCTGCCGCAGCGTTGCCGTTTCTGCGGTACCGGGCAAAACGGACAGGGTATGAACGGCGGATTGGAGGGTATTGTATTGTCCCGTTTCCGGATTGAAAAAATTCAGACGAAGGGCTGGTATATCGACTTTCCCCGCCTTTTCCGGCACCAGGGCCCACTTCATGGTTTTTGTCCCGCTGATTCCTTGTTCGTCCTGTTCGCTTTCCAGCACCGGTTGGTCGCCGTATGTTCGGACAAACGGAAGTTCCGGAATAGAAAGGTCGGGGATTCGCTTTACATTCCCCCTGCCGCTGATCTGAACGGTCAGGGTGGCAGAATCACCGGCTTTCAGGCTGGTCGGCTCCAGCCTTGACTCCAGTTGAAACGAGCCCACAAGTCCACTATAATCGGTTGGCTTGTTTTCTTCCGGCAGGGCGTGCACGTTCACTTCGATGGACTCGCTGGCAACGGTCAGGGGCCGACCGGGAGAAGCGGAAAACGGATTGTTAAAAAAATCGTCCAGCCTGGTCTGGCGGCCGGGACGCCTCACGGTCATACCCATTCTGCTCGGCCCGATGACATGGGCGCCATCCTTTGAAGCCAGCAAAGCATAACGGATCTCCAAAACCTGGTACGCTGCTCCTGCAACTGTTGTTTGATACACCTGCGGCTGGCCGAGCTGCTTGAACACCAGATTTTCCTTTTCCGGCAGACGCAGAGAAAGATTGTCCACATTGACCCTGCGATGCAATTTCAGGATATAAAGCGCCTGCTGCTCCACATAAATATCGTGCGGCGATACCGTGGCTTCCATAAAAACAGAGTCTTTCTCAGACCCGTCCTGTTGCGATGGTTCCTGAACCACCAGTGTTGCGCGGTTGCTTTCCAGTGCCCGGCCGTCCACTTCCAGCACAACCGGACCGATGGCAAACGTTCCGGTTTTTTGGGGCTGAATGAAATAGGTGTAGGTAAGTCCCGCATTGACCTGGCCGTTGATGATCTCCACCCGGCTGGCGGTCCCCCCTTTCGTTACGATAAAATCCTCCAGCCCCTGGATCCTCGGCACCGCGTCACTGCTGCGGGATCCGGAAACATGAACCTCCATTCGGACGGAATCCACCAGCGTCGCCTCCAAACGGTCCAGCTGCAGCGTAATGCCGACATCAGCTGATGCCCACGAAGAAACCAAAAGCAGAAACGAAATTGCCCAAACAATCTTCTTCATGTTACCAGTCCCTTCTCGAAGGGTTGTCGTGACGGCTGTTCTCCGGAACCATAAAGCGCAAAATCCCTGCCGGATCTTCCTGAACATTGTCGAGCAGTGCCTCGGCCCTTTTTTTGTCTGTGGCCGATCGAGCCTCTTTTGCTTCATCTCCCGCCGGATCCAATTGCGGCGGGGCCTGGAGCGGTTTCAGTTCTCCGGACAAGTTGTCGTTTGCGCCTGCCTCGGTTTTTTGGTCTGCTGCTTCCTGATTTCGGGATTCACTGCTTGCGCTGGTTTCCTCCGGCGGTACATCCTTTTCTTTTTCTCCACTGTCATCCGCCGGGGGGTCTTCTTTGCCTGGATCTCGTTTTTGGGTTCCATCATTCTGTGGCGATCCGTTTTTTTCGGTGTCTTCCTGTTCTTGCCCCTCTTTTTTATTGTCGCCCGTTTCGGGGTCCACCTGGGGAGAGGTAGACGGCTGCTGTTTCATCTGCTCTATTGCCCGTAAAGACAATTCCAGGTTGTAGCGGGCATCTTCATCTTGCGGGTAAGCGCTGAGTGCCTGTTTGTAGTATTCTGCCGCAGCGCTGTAATCACCCTGCTTGAAAGCCGTATTGCCAAGATTATAGGCCGCCTTGAATTGCAGCCGGCTGTCTTTTGTTCTTTTCATTACACTGGAAAAAGCAGCTTCCGCTTCCTTGTACTGCCCGGCCTGAAAAGCGGCGCAACCTCGATTGTAGCGGTAACGGATATCCTTGGGATGATCCATGTCTCCCTGCGCATATGCTTTTTGGGCTTCATCAAATCGCCCCTGACGATACAACCCGTCCGGCGTTTCGGCTGCGGGTAGCGGCCCCGGCTGCATCAGGGACGATAGAAAGCACACACCGAAAAAAAACAGCAATCTGAATTTTTTTGCGGTTGCCGTTCGACGCCTGTCGTCCAGAATGTCTTCGATAAGCAGCAGAAGGAAACCGGCCAGAATAAAAATGTTGAACCGTTCTTCATACACCTTGATCTTCCCGCTTTTAAGGGTTTGCGCTTCTGTTTTCTGCTTGATGCCCTCAAAATAGAGCAGGTCCAGATCCAGATCCCCGGCTGTGGAGCGGACATATCCCCCGCCGGTCACAGACCCCAAATCCTGCAATGTCTTTTCGTCGAGCTTAGACAACACCAGCTTGCCGTCCCCGTCTTTTGTAAATCCGCCTTGTTCACCACCGGCGGGAACCGGTCCTCCGGACGGTTCACCAATACCGAAAACGAAAATCTTGACCCCCTGCCGGGCGGCTTCGCGGGCGGCAGCAAGACCCTGCTGCTCATTGTCTTCCCCGTCGGTGATCAGCAGCATTACTTTATCCGTTTCCGTTTTGGCATCAAAAGCGGTTAATGCCGTTTCAATAGCTGCGCCCATATCGGTACCGGGCACTGGAATAATACCCGCCTGCAAAGCGTTTAGAAACATTTCCAGGGCCGCGTAATCCAACGTAAGTGGACATTGCACAAACGCGGAACCGGCAAAGATGGTCAGTCCGACACGGTCTCCTTCAACGATATTTAGAAAATCGACGATCTCCCTTCTGGCCCGTTCCAGGCGGTTGGGTTTGACGTCCTCCACCATCATGCTCCGGGATACATCCACTATGATCATGATGTCGACACCTTTGCGGGTCACTTCCTGATAACGGCTGCCCCAGCGGGGGCCGGCCAATGCCAGTAACAGAATGCCCAATGCCAAAAGCAGCAGGATATTTTTTGTAAAACGCCTGCCTTTAGAAACATCTGGTGTCAGTCGCGCCAGTATGGCCGGTTCGGCAAACCGTTGCATGGCGCGCTGATGACGGCGATGCTGCACAATCAGTGCAAAACCCGCAAGCGGCAGTATCCACAAAAAGTGTAACATCCATGCAGATGCAAGTGTCATGGAATGGTCCTCAATACAGTCATTCGAACGATCGTTTCCAGCACCAACAGCAAAATCGCCGGGATCAGGAAATAAAAATAAAGCTCTCGGTAATGAAAGAACTCCTTGACCTTGATTTCGGTTTTTTCCTGTTGGTCGATGATATCGTAAATCTCCTGCAATCGCTCGGTATCGGATGCCCTGAAATATTGGCCCTGACCGACATTGGCCACCTTTACCAGTGTTTCCTCATCCAGATCGACGCGCTGACGTACGATTCTCGTACCGAACGGCGTCTGTACCGGGAACGGTGCCGGTTCCGTTCCGCCGACACCGATGGTGTATATTTTGATCCCCAGGGCCGCAACCGCTTCGGCAGCCTCAACAGGTGTAAGTACTCCGGCGGTTTGCCGGCCGTCGGTCAACAGAATCATAATTTTGGATTTGGCCTTCAGGTCTTTCAATCGCTTACCCCCGACTGCGATGGCTGATCCGATGGCGGTCTTATCACCTGCCATACCGATTTTCATCCGTTTAACCAGGTCCATCAGAAGTCCCTTGTCCAGTGTCAAGGGAGACTGTGTATACGCCTCGGTGCCGAATACGACCAGCCCGATCCGGTCCAAGGCTCTTTTCTCGATAAACTCACCCACAACTTTCTGGACGGCAGTCAGCCGTGATACCGGTTCGTCGTCCAGCGTAAAGTCAAGAGCCTGCATGGATCCGGAGGTGTCCAGACAAATCAGGATGTCCACCCCCGACGATTGAATTTCCCGCGAAACATTGTACAGCTGGGGACGCGCTGCGGCAAATACAAGCAGCACAAGGCATGCGGCCCGCAGCAGCATGGGGATCTTACCCGTCAATCGGGCCGCCCCCCCGGCCAGGCGGGATACGCCGTCGGCCATGGAATAGGTGATACCCACCGGTTTGCGTTTCAGCCGCCAGACGAACCAGCCGGCAACCAACAGCCAGAAAACCAGCAAGAGGGGATATGCCAGTCGAAACATCATGACCCGCCCGCCGCTTCGTTGCGGTTCTCCCGGACTTCGGCCGGTTCCGGCGAGGTTTGCCGTATATAGGCGCGGGCTGCCTGCACATTCTGCTCTTTGTTATCGCGCGTTGGAACCGTGTCCGCGAATTTCACCAGATCAGCCTGCCTGAGCATGGGTACAACTTCCTGATCCCGGAAATGGTTGCCGACCTGCCGGCCAATCTCTTCGGTGGTCATTTTTATCGCTGGAAAATGCCGGATCGCGCCCATGTATCGACGGATGATCTCGGAAAACTGAAAATAATAGGCCTTCACGTCCCCACCTTCAAACAATCCGGCAGCCTCAAGGTGGTCGATTTCCTTCTCGGCCAGGATATGCGGGAGGTCTATGGCTGCTTCAGCGCTCCTGCTGATACAACGTTTCCGTCGCCAGCGCAGCCATGCAATCATCAGGCAAAGCAGAACAACCGCCACGACCGCCCACGGAAGGTAAGGCAACCATTTTGGCGTAATGGAGAGAATGTCCTGAATGGGCCGGAGGGCCGCCTCTTCCGGTTTCTCCCCCAGGTTCGACAAAACGGAGACAATCACCGCTTCGGTTTCGATGCGCTGCTCGTTTCCGTCATTATCAATAAAAGTCAGACCGATGGGGCCCGTTTCGAACGATTCCAGCCGGTCAACCAGAAATCGAAGCTTTATCTTTCCTGTACTCACAACCCGTTCAACAACCGTTAATATTTCAATGCCGTCAACGACAGGGTTTTCCGGCAGACGGGCGCCTTCGGGCAAGTCATATCTCAGGGTCAACCACAATTCTTCGCCGGTCCTGGCGGCATCTTTCTCAAGGGACGCCGACAGCGACGCACCCGCAGGCACCGACGCAGCCGCAGACCACGCCGCCCAGGTGAGCAGCACAAAACCCAGCGCTAAAAAAAAAGCCCGCCTTTTCTCACCGGGCCTGTCATGAATACCCAAAGCCTTCAACGACGTTTTCTCCTCCTGTCGAACAACCGGGTCAGGGGTTCGGTCACCGATTCGTTGGTTTTCATCTCCACCAGGTCCACCCCATTTCGGCGCAGCAGATCAACAAGGCGGGCATGCTGTGTCATCTGCCAGATGCACCACTTTTCGCGTAACGCTTTGTTCCGGAAATTCACCAACCGCACCTGATCGGTTTCCGGATCGCGCACATAGGTCAAACCGACATCGGGCAGGTTTTTTTCCAGGGGATCCGACAGGCGGATCACCGTCAAATCATGTTTCCTGGCCGCGATGGCGAACGGAAGTGCGAAATTTTCATCCAGACAGTCGGAAATCAGAAAAACGATGGCATGACGCTTTACCACCCGGTTCAGGTAGTCAAGCGCCCCTTTGATGTTGGTCCCCAAATTGTCCGGCTCGTAGGAAAAAATCTCTTTGATCAGCGTCCAAACATGGGCGGCGCCCTTTTTGGGCGGTATATATCGCTCCACTTTGGAGCTGAACAAAAGGGCCCCCACTTTATCGTTGGTCCGAATCGCCAAAAAAGCCAGCATTCCCGCCACTTCAGCCAACAGCTCCCGTTTGAATTTCCGTTTCGATCCAAACAGCTGCGAACCGGACAAATCCAGAAGCAGCATGACGGTCAGCTCTCGCTCTTCATGAAACACTTTGATATAGGGTTGTCCGAACCGGGCGGAAACATTCCAGTCGATGTTCCGCACATCGTCTCCCGGCTGGTATTCACGGACTTCCATAAACTCCAGTCCCTGCCCCTTGAAAGCACTTTCATATTGTCCGGCAAACAGATCGCTTGCCAGGTGCCGGGTTTTGAAGTGAAACCTTTGGATTTTCTTTAGCTGTTCATCAGATAGCATGCTACGGGACCTCGACGCGCTCCAGCAATACCCGGATAAGATCGTCGGTCGTTTTGCCTTCCGCTTCCGCCTCGTAACTCAAAAGGATACGGTGCCTGAGGACATCCGGAGCCATGGATTTGATATCCTGGGGCGTAACATACCCCCGGCCGCCAAAAAATGCATGTGCGCGGGATGCCGCCTCAAGCCAGATCGACGCCCTCGGAGAGGCTCCATAATTAATCATCGGCCCGATATCAAGGCCGTATTCGCTCGGGTTGCGGGTCGCCCGGGTCAACCGGATAATATAATCGATCAGCCGGTCTTCCATATGAATGGCACCACAAGCTGCGCGCGCCGATTTCAGGGCGGATGTTTCCACAACGGCGGGTTTGTCCGGCAGGCTGCCGGCGCAACTCCGTTTGACAATCTCTTTTTCTTCCTCGGCCGAGGGGTAGCCCACTTTTATTTTCATCATAAAGCGGTCGACCTGCGCCTCGGGCAGCGGGTAAGTGCCTTCCTGCTCAATGGGATTCTGGGTGGCCAGCACCACGAAAGGATCGGCAAGTACAAAAGTCGTATCTCGAATCGTTACCTGGCGTTCCTGCATGGCTTCCAACAGGGCGCTTTGCACTTTGGCAGGTGCGCGGTTGATTTCGTCTGCCAATATAATGTTGTTGAAAATAGGGCCCTTGCTTACCTCGAAAGATCCGTTGTCGGGTCGGTAAATCTGTGTCCCGATAATATCCGCCGGCAACAGATCCGGTGTAAACTGGATCCGTTTGAAAGAGGTGTTAATCGCAGCCGCCAACGCTTTCACCGCGGTTGTTTTGGCAAGGCCGGGCAAACCCTCCAGTAAAATATGCCCCTCGCAGAGCAAACCAATCAACATCCGGTTTAACATCGCCGTCTGCCCCACGATGGTTTTCTCGATCTCGGCTGTGATTTGCCGGATCACCAGGCTCTCTTTTTCAACTTGGTGCGTTATTTCCTTGATATCCATACGAACGTTTTCTCCTGTGAAAATAGCATGTTCCTGTTACCGCTGGTTGCCGAAAGCGCACCAAACCCCGGCAT
>CAZKYZ010000065.1:0-12382 GCA_964557055.1 uncultured Desulfobacterales bacterium | reverse complement strand
GTGTCCGCCAGCACCTTCAACACCGTGTGGCACGGATTGAGGGTGATGGCGACAACGGTTTCGTTCTGTCTGTAGGCGGTATAGGAGGAGGAGAAGAGCGGATAAACACCCGTCGCGTGATCCTTGCCACCGGGCGCTTCCTGGGAGGCGGCCTGGTCGCAGACAGGACCCGTATCCGTGAAACACTTTTCAATTTACCGGTAGCACAGCCGATAAACCGCAAAAAATGGCACCAAAAATCATTTCTAGACCCAAGGGGACATAACATCAACCGTGCCGGTCTTGAGGTCGACGAAAATTTCAGACCGCTGGATGGCGAGGGACAACCGGCCATGAAAAACCTGTATGCCGTCGGATCGATTCTTGCCCACCAGGATTGGATTCGGATGAAATCCGGATCCGGCTTGGCCATCACAACGGCGTTTTCCGCAATAGAATCCATGTCCGCAAGACAGTTATAAACCCCATTGTTACAGAAACCAATGAATCCGAATTGTCTTACTGCTTTTACCCTAACACCAAGGAGCCGAAAATGACCCGCTATATTGGCGCCGTAGACCAGGGAACCACCAGTAGCCGTTTTATCATTTTTGACCGACGGGGACATATCGTCGGCATCGATCAGAAAGAACATGAACAGATCTACCCGCAACCCGGGTGGGTGGAACACAACCCCATGGAAATATGGCACAATACTGAATATGTAATGGCCGGCGCACTGGCAAACGCCGGCATTCAGGGGTCGGACCTGGCCGCCATCGGCATCACCAACCAGCGCGAAACGACCGTGGTCTGGGATCGCGATACCGGCAAGCCGTTTACCAATGCCATCGTCTGGCAATGCACCCGTACGGACAAAATCTGTAAGGCCCTCATTCAAAACGGAGGGCAGGACCGCTTCCGGTCCACAACCGGCCTGCCCGTTTCCACCTATTTCTCGGGCCCCAAAATCAAATGGGTTCTGGATCATGTCCCCGAAGCAAAAACAGCGGCCGCCTCCGGAAGGGCCCTGTTCGGCACCATGGAGACCTGGCTTATCTGGTGGCTGACCGGAGGACCGGGAAAAGGTGCCCATGTCACCGATGTCACCAATGCCAGCCGAACCATGCTCATGGATCTGAATAACCTGCAATGGGACTCCGAAATCCTGGACATTCTAGAAATTCCGGCAGGCATGCTGCCGACAATTGTCCCTTCGTCGGACAGCAGTCACTGGGGTGCAACCCGTATCGATGGCGCCCTGAAAGCCGCCGTTCCCATATGCGGTGCCCTCGGTGATCAGCAGGCGGCCCTTGTCGGGCAGGCCTGCTTTGAAACCGGGGAAGCCAAAAACACCTACGGTACAGGCTGTTTTCTGCTGATGAACACGGGAACCAAACCGCAGCTTTCCAAGCATGGCCTGATCACAACAGTGGGATACCAGGTTCGCGGGAAAGCGCCGGTGTACTGCCTGGAAGGATCCGTGGCTATTGCCGGGGCACTGGTTCAGTGGCTGCGGGATAACCTCGGCATCATCTCCTCGGCCTCGGAAATCGAAGAACTGGCCCGTTCGGTTGCGGACAACGGGGGGGCCTATTTCGTGCCCGCCTTTTCGGGACTGTTCGCCCCGTACTGGCGATCGGATGCCCGGGGAGCCATTGTGGGGTTGACACGCTACGTCAACAAAGGGCACCTGGCCAGGGCCGTTTTGGAAGCCAACGCCTACCAGACCAGAGATATTGTCGAAGCCATGAACAAAGATTCCGGTGTTGCCTTATCGCAGCTGCGCGTGGACGGCGGCATGGTCGCCAATGAGCTGTTAATGCAATTCCAGGCGGACATCCTAGACGTTCCGGTAATCCGGCCTATGGTGTCTGAAACCACCGCTCTGGGAGCTGCTTACGCAGCCGGTCTTGCGGTGGGCTATTGGTCCGGGACAACGGAACTGAAGGAAAACTGGGCGATGGACAAAACCTGGCACCCCCAGATGGCACCGGCCGACCGGCAAAAAAAATACAGGCTGTGGAAAAAGGCCGTGGAAAGAACCTTTGACTGGGCGGAATAGACCGGGGGTTCATGGGATCAATGGGTCGAGGGGCCATGTAAAAAACCAAAACCGGGAAAGGCAGACTGTTCGGATGATTCGAAAGACCTCTCGCAAAGACGCAAGAACCCCGAATCCGTTCTTCCCGCGTTGGCGATTATAAATAAAGAAACAAGCATCACCATGAGCGAAACAACCTGAATTTGACAGGTCAGCATCACCTGCTTATATTGCCCAAAACCAATTCCTATTAACAAAAGGAGAACATTTATGCCCGTAAAAACGGATTACAAGGAAGACATTGACCGCTGTAAAGCGGTATTCGAAACCAATCTCGGCACCTTTGAAGCCGAGCTGTACGCTAAAGAATGCCCGGAAACCGTCTGGAATTTCATCAACCTGGCGGAAGGACGGCAGGAAACCAGTCGAAGCGGCAACTATTTCGACGGATTAACTTTTCACCGGGTGATTTCCGAATTTGTCATTCAGGGAGGATGCCCCCTGGGCAACGGAACCGGCGATCCGGGGTACTGTTTCAAGGATGAGTTCGACGCTTCCTTGCGTCACGACAGTGCCGGCGTCTTTTCCATGGCCAATGCCGGCCCGGGTACCAACGGAAGCCAGTTCTTCATTACACTGGCGCCTACACCTCACCTGGATAACCGCCATTCGGTTTTCGGCAAAGTCACCAAAGGGATGGACGTGATCGAAAAAATCGGTGCGGTAAAGACCGGCCCGATGGATAAACCGACCGAACCGATCGTTATGGAAAAAGTCACCATTCAGCGGTAGGATTTACGATAGACTGAAGGTTATTCGTTTGTAGAATAGAAAGATGATGGCTTTCAGGCTGTTGGGAGATAGTTTTGCATTTAGCACCTAACAGTCCTGAATAATCGGCAGGTTGATCCCCGAAATGCTTCAGCATCACCTGCTCACGACGAACCAGGGGTTGCGCAACTCTTCACGATTGTAGGTGAGCGCCGAACCAGTATCGTAGCACACAACTTTTGCCCCTGCCGCCTCGGCGATAGCCTGCCCTGCGGCGGTGTCCCATTCCATGGTAGGCGCCAGGCGAGGATAGATGTCGGCACTGCCTTCGGCAACCAGGCAAATTTTAAGAGAACTTCCTGCGGATATAAAATTGACCCCGCCATATTCTTTGCGCTTTTCTTCAACAAAATTCTCCAACGCTTCGGTGGCATGCGAACGGCTGCCGACTATGGTATAGGAATTACTGGACGCTGTTGTATTAACGGGTAACGCCAGGGATTCCGCCACCAAACCCGCCAGGCCGTCTTGATGTGATTGCACGACCTTCGCATCTATCAGCTTGAAAGCCCCCATGTTCTGCTCCGCGAAATAGAGCACGTCCCTGGCCGGGATGTAAATCACCCCGATAACCGGTTCTCCGGCGGTCACCAGAGCGATATTGACCGTGAACTCGCCATTACGCTTAACGAACTCCTTCGTGCCATCCAAAGGGTCCACAATCCACAAGGTCTCCCATTGGGAACGCACCTCGTACGGGACTTCCTGCCCCTCTTCACTCAGGATCGGAAGGTTGAACACCCGCAACCGGCTTTCGATTATTTCATGAGAGCGTTTATCCGCAAGTGTCAGGGGCGACTGATCTTTTTTATGCTCGACGGCAAAATCGGACTGGTAAACTTCCCGTATGGCCCGGCCGGCCTCCAGGGCAGCTGCGATTGCTGTCAGCAGGTATTGCTTCATGTAAGGTTCCGGATCTTGCATGCATTTCCTTGTTTCGAAGTGGTTGCTGCGGATGGGCGGACAAACGTCTTCAACTCACGCGTCGGTTTTTGGTTTGTCGGAAACCGGCAGGGGAAATTTGAAAAACTGGACACCTTCATCTTTGAGGGTCTTCTCTTCTTCTTTTGTGCTGACCCCCCGGATACTTCTGGGCGTTGAAACACCGTAGTGAATTTTAAGGGCTTCTTTTGAAAAATCTGTGCCCACATCGTCAAAATTTTTATCCACGTATTCGGCTACCTTTTTGCCCATTTCGGCAAGGGCTTTCTGCTGTTCCAGAATATCCCTGGATATCGGTGGGGACTTTACAGCAAAAGTCGAGGGTATCCTGGAAACGGATACCGTTTCGCACACCGGGCAGGAAATCATTCCTTTCTTTTTTTGCTGGCAATACGCTTTTCCATCCTCAAACCAGCCTTCGAAAGTGTGACCTTTCTCGCATTGTAAATCGTAAGCTATCATGGGCAGGGTTCAATCTTCCATTGCTGTTAACATTTCCGCTGTCAATAAACTTATAAAATACCATGTTTGTTCTGGATTTAAAAGATTTTATTGACAGCGGATCTGTTTCGACGCAATATATTGAAAAAATTAGAGCAATTGATACCGAACCACATCAGGAGCAAACGATGAGATCTCCGGCAATCCCGATTGTTTTTCTTGTTATTGTCCTCAACCTGCTATGGACCGCCTGCCCGGTTCGGGCAGAGCAGATGTATATCAATGATACCATTAAAATTACGCTGCGCAGCGGTCCCGGCACCGACCACAAAATCCTGGAAATGGTCAATACCGGAGATCCGGTGAAACGAATCAGGGCCGAAAAAGACTGGTCGCTTGTAAAGATGGGCAATGGAACCGAGGGGTGGGTCCTGAACCGCTTTTTAAGCCCGGAGCTTCCCAAAGGCATTCGCCTGCAAATCCTGGAAAAAAAATACGCCGCGCTGGAAAGTTTTTCCAAAAACCCCATTGAAGAAAATATCCGGCTTAAAGAAGAGAATCAGGTGCTTTCCGAAAAAGTCTCCGCACTCGAAACCCAGTTGGACAAACTGACAGCAGATCACGAAAACCTGAAAACGGGAGCGGCCGATTATCTCAACCTGAAAGACGTCCACAAAAGAACCGTCGCCCGCCTATCCGCCCAGACCGAAGCATTCGAAAACATGGAAGAAGAACTGTCCGAGATCCATAAACGACAGGTTTTTCGCTGGCTTTTGGTCGGGGCCGGCATATTGCTGCTCGGTTTTATCATCGGAATGGGTGCCCGCAAGAATCACCGGCGGTATTCACTATAAGAATATGAAGAAATAGGGTACGACATGCAAAAACACGTGGATTTTCTCGTTGTCGGCAGCGGAATCGCAGGGCTCTCTTTTGCCCTGAAGGTCGCCGATCACGGCACGGTAACAATGGTAACCAAAAAAGAAGCCGTTACCAGCAATACCAATCTTGCCCAGGGTGGCATCGCCTCCGTATTCGGATCGCAGGATTCCTTCGACTTACATATTCAGGATACGCTCTCCTCCGGCAGTGGTCTTTGCAACCGCAAGGTTGTCGAACTCGTCGTTAGAAACATCCCGGAGCGGATACGGGAACTGAATCGTTTTGGTGTGCAGTTCAACCTTGACGCCGAAAGCACCGCAGACAATACCCAACCGCAATTCGATCTGGGACGCGAAGGCGGTCATTCCCGGAAGAGAATCGTGCATGCCAAGGATATGACCGGCAAAGAGGTGGAAAGGGTGCTGCTCCAAAAAGTCAAACAGCACCCGCATATCACCCTTCTGGAAAATCACATCGCCATTGACCTGATGACGGTATCAACACGGATGCAGCGGGGTACCATTACAACGACCCACGAAGATCACTGCTGCGGCGCCTATGTGCTCAATCGAAACTCCGGCGATATCCTGACCATATCAGCCTCCATCACCATGCTGTGCACCGGTGGGGCCGGTAAAGTATACCTGTATACCAGCAACCCGGATATTGCTACCGGTGACGGCATTGCCATGGGCTACCGTGCCGGTGCAACGGTGGCCAACCTTGAATTCGTTCAGTTTCATCCCACCTGCCTCTATCACCCGGAAGCCAAAAACTTTCTCATTTCCGAGGCTGTCCGGGGAGAGGGTGGCGTCCTGATCGACTTTGCCGGCAGACCGTTTATGCAAAAATATGACCCGCTTAAAGATCTGGCCTGTCGCGACGTTGTCGCCCGGGCTATCGACAGCGAGCTGAAGAAAAGCGGAGACGATTCGGTTTTCCTGGATATTTCAGAGAAGTCCCCGGATTTTATCAAAAACAGATTTCCAAATCTGTATGAAAAATGCCTGCAATTTGGCATTGATATGACCAGAGACCCCATTCCGGTTGTGCCGGCAGCCCACTATATGTGCGGCGGCATCGTAACCGACACCTGGGGCAAAACCGATATCCGCAGGCTTTTCGCTGTGGGAGAAACGGCCTGCACCGGTTTGCATGGCGCCAACCGGCTGGCCAGCAACTCGCTGGCCGAGGCCCTCGTTTACTCATACCGAGCCGCAGAGGAAGCCGTCCGCGAAATCAAACGCTATGAAATAATTACGCTCCCGGAAATGCCTCTTTGGGACGACACCGGTACAACGGACAGCGATGAAATGATCATGGTTTCCCACAGCTGGGATGAAATCCGGAGATTCATGTGGAATTATGTGGGCATCGTCCGAACCAACAAGCGTCTGGAAAGGGCAAAAAGACGAATCGAAAGTATTCAGGAGGAAATACGGGAATACTACTGGGATTTTAAAGTAAACGCCGATCTCGTCGAACTCAGAAATATCGCCAGCGTCGCCGAGCTGATTATCCGCTGCGCCATTCACCGAAAAGAAAGCCGGGGGCTGCACTACAATCTGGAACACCCGCAACGGGACGACTCCCGTTGGAAAAAGGATACGTTGATACGCAGGCAATTTCTAGGATAAACTCTTTCCTTTCGGTTTCATGCCGGAGTACAGGCTGGCGATTCCGAAGGACAGATTCTTCCAACGCACATCCACAAAGCCCGCCGCCGACATAATGGCGGCAAATCGGGGCGGCGGCGGGAACTGAACCACGGAAACCGGCAGATACTGGTAGGCCATTTTATTTTTGGAAAAAAAACCGCCCACAAAAGGCAGCATCTTCGAAAAGTAAAGCAAGTACAATCGCTGCAGGGTGGTGCTTTCCGGTGTTGAAAGTTCCAAAACCAGCAACTGCCCTCCAGGCTTGAGAATATCGTAAAACCGGCACAGAATGGTCTTTTTATCCGTGATATTCCGGATCCCGAAAGCAATCGTAACGGCATGGAACGTGGCCTTTCGAAATGGCAAATAAAAGGCGTTGGCCGCTGCTATCCTGACCGTATTGCCAACTCCCGAACGACACAATTTGTCCTTTACCATCTTCAACATCCCCGGCGAAAAATCAACCCCCCACAACGAAACACCAGGCCCCTTCTGTCTTCGGATCTCAATGGGAACGTCACAGGTCCCGCAGGCCACATCCAGGACAAACCCGGATTCGGAGACCTTCAGGGCTTTTACCAGCGCTTTTCGCCAGGAGACATCCTGCCGCATGCTGAGCAGTCTATTCAAAAAATCATAGCGGGGGGCGATGGAATCAAACATGTCCCGCACAAAGGGCAGTTCCAGATTAATCTTCATTGACAACCTTGATTTATGATTTACTTTTCTAGAATTGTTCAGTGCCGATATCATACTTACAGTTCAATAACAATGTCACCCCGCAGCAGGAAGCAAGATGGCAGAAAAAAGGGATTATTATGAAGTTCTGGGGGTCGCCAAAAACGCCTCAGACATTGAGCTGAAGGCTGCCTACCGAAAGCTGGCCCTTCAATACCATCCGGATCGCAACCCGGACAACAAGCCGGCTGAGGATAAATTCAAAGAAGCGGCGGAAGCATATGAAGTCCTTCGTGATGCCCAGAAACGGCAGATTTACGATCAGTATGGACATCGGGGTCTGGAGGGCTCGGGTTTCTCCGGTTTCGGCGGATTTGAGGATATTTTTTCCAGCTTTGGCGATATTTTCGAGGATTTTTTTGGTTTCGGTTCCGGCAGCCGCAGCCGGTCTCGGGTGCAGCGGGGCTCCGACCTGCGCTACGACATGCAGCTGGGGTTCATGGAAGCCGCTTTTGGCATTGAAAAAGAAATCGATATCCAGAAAATGCAGACATGCAGCGAATGCCGGGGAAGTGGGTGTGAATCCGGAACAAAGCCCGAAACCTGCAGCACCTGCCAGGGTTCCGGCCAAGTCACCCGAAGCCAGGGATTCTTTACCGTCCGAACCACCTGTCCGCAATGCCGGGGGCGGGGTCAATCCATCTCCCACCCGTGCGGTATCTGCCGGGGGACCGGTCAGGAAAAAATTAAAAAAACCGTATCCGTCAAAATTCCAGCCGGGGTTGATTCCGGATCTCGACTGCGACTCACCAACGAGGGGGAAGCCGGCCCCGACGGCGGGCCGCCGGGAGACCTTTACGTCTTTATTCATGTAGAACCCCATGATTTTTTTGAACGAAACGAAACGGATGTCATCTGCCGTATCCCCATATCCTTTGTCCAGGCCGCCCTGGGAGACAAAATCCGTATTCCTACTCTGGAAGGTGAACAAACCCTTGAAATACCGAAAGGTACCCAGCCTGGAGATCTTCTTCGGTTTCGTGGAAAAGGTATTCCATCGCTGCGAAGGAACGGAAGGGGTGATCAAATTATGCAGATGCTTATCAAAACCCCAACCAACCTCAATAAAAAACAGGAGTCCCTGCTGCGGGACTTTGAAAAAATTGAATCCGGAAAGTTGACAACCAAGCTGAAAAACGTTCTTAAAGGCCGGCGGGCTGCCCATTAACAGACTGTTTGAAAACATCACGATTGCATCCGGGCCGGATTCTGATACGGCATCCGGCTGTTTATTCACATCTTCCTCAATCACAGCAAAACGCAACGAAAGGTGCGAAAAGGGAGCGTTAGGTCATGTATGAATTAAAAATCAAAACCCATTTCGCGGCTGCTCATCGGCTCAGCATGGTGGGGGAAAAATGTGAAAACCTGCATGGCCACAACTGGCGGATTGAGGTCTGTGTCGTCGGCACTGAATTGGACGCCGGCGGTGTTCTGATCGACTTTGGCATCCTGAAAAAACAGGTCGCCGAAATCATGAAAACCCTGGATCACCGCTACTTAAACGAGCTGGACATTTTCGACAAGGCTCCCCCCTCATCGGAGAACATCGCCCGCTATATCACCGTCTCCCTGCAACAGCAGCTTGACTGCGACACCGCCAGGGTTTCCAGGGTCAGCGCATGGGAATCAGACAATTCGTGCGCCACCTATATCCCTTGACCCGGAAATTTACACCCCTGAAATTTTATACATAGCAGGACAAAGGAATGAAGCGACATCACGACTGTTAATATTGGTGTTGACCTGGAGAGCCGGTTTTCACTTCTTTTTTTCCCAGGCGGCAACCAACTCGTCGCGGGTAATCAAAGCGGATACCACCGGGACATACTCCTGAATATGCTCAAGCCCGCCTTCCTGGCGATCAACCAGAACCACCACTTTTACAACGTTCATGCCTTCCGCACGGGCCCGGGTAATGGCCTTGATGGTGGAACCGCCGGTTGTGGCAACGTCGTCGATAATAACCACCCGGCTACCCTCTTCCAAATCGCCTTCCAACCACTTAACGACGCCGTGATCTTTCTGCTCTTTACGGATGGAAAATGCTTTCACGGGCTCCTTCTTCAGTTCGGATGCGAATGCGGTGGCAATGGCAATGGGGTCTGCCCCGAATGTCAAACCGCCGACACCTTCCGGCTTCAGGTCGCGAATGGATTCGAAAACCAGATTGCCCACCAGAAACATGCCATGAGGATCCAGGATTGTCGGTTTACAATTGACATAAAACCGGCTCATTCTCCCGGAGACGAGTTTGAAGGTCGGCTCCGCCGTATATTTAAATGATTTTTCACAAAGCATCTCAACAAGTTCATTTTTCATCACATCTTCCCGGATGGTTTGGCACGTACATAAATATTGATTTTAACTTCCTGATAAGATATAGAAAAGCCTCCACCGAAATGGAAGAAGCCTGTGTAATGGGTTTCAGTGGAGGCTTTGAGCAAGGAAAACTGGCAACAGCACTCCTCGCAATCGATGCGATTTATATCAGGTAATCGATCGGGGGTCAATTCCAAACCTGCGGAGCAGTGTTCATTGAAACAGTTCGGTTCATCATGCAAACGCATTCCCATGCCTGCTAATCCGATTGTGAAACCTGCAGATTTCCAAACCGCATGCGCGGACAAGCCTCCCCGGCCAAAGGCAAATAGAAGCTATCGCAAACTGGAAAAGGATGGACCGCAGCATGGATGATCCTCAAAGCAAGGCCGTTATCCGACTGTTCAATGTACGCAAACAGTACGGACCCAAAGTGGCCCTCAGCGATGTATCGCTGGATATTCATAAAAATGAATTTGTTGTTATCACCGGCCCCAGCGGCGCCGGGAAATCGACCCTGCTAAAGCTGCTCTATCGCGGGGAGCCAGTCTCGGAAGGGCAGATTCTCATAGACGGCATGAATCTTTCCAGAATGTCGAACAAGCGAATCCCTCTTTTAAGAAGAAAGTTTGGTATTGTTTTTCAAGATTACAAACTGATTCCCTCAAAAACGGTTTTCGATAACATTGCCCTGGTTCTGGAAGCTGCCGGAAGAAACAGGCGCTTAATCACCAAAAAGGTGAAAAGTGTTCTTCGCACAGTGAACCTGGAAGACAGGGGCAACTCGTTTCCGCTGAGCCTGTCTGGAGGAGAGCAACAGCGGATCGCCCTTGCGCGGGCGGTAATCGGCGACCCCACAATTATATTGGCGGACGAGCCCACCGGAAGCCTGGATGACGATTCGGCCGCCATCGTTATCGATCTGCTGACAAAATTTCACCGCAGGGGAACAACGGTCATCATTGCTTCGCATGATAAGGCCCTAATACGACAAATTAATGGCCGGGTCGTTGCCCTACACCAGGGTCGTCTCGTCAATGCCACGACTTTAGAAGGATAATCATCTGCCACCATGACCAGACATTACAGAAGAGCCATACAGGATATTCTGGAGAATCGTTTCCTCAACATGATAACGGTTATCACCATTGCGCTTTCCGTATTGATCGTAACGGCATTTACCCTCTTTTTTTCCAATGTGACCTCTCTGATGGACAGCTGGCAGAAAGGAATCCGTGTAATGGTTTACCTGCAGCCGGATCTGGACGCCGCCACCATCAAGGAAAAAGAGATGAAGATAAAAGGGTTGTATGGTGTCAAGGAGGTCCGTTATATCCCCAAATCGGAAGCCCTTGAAACACTCCGGTTGCAGATGCGGCGCCAGTCCTCCCTGTTGGACAACCTCACGGAAAATCCGCTCCCCGATGCATTTGAAGTAAAAATGATGGCTTCTTCCCAACAGATTGCCAAAATAGAAGATCTGGCCCAACGGCTCCAATCCTATGTCTGGGTGGCAGAAGTGGAATACGGCCAGATCTGGCTTGGCAGGTTTACAAATATATTCAAACTATTAAAACTTTCCGGTTTCGCCATGGGGGGGCTTTTCTTCATGGCCGCTGTTTTTATCGTGGCAAACACCATCCGTCTGGTGATTTACTCTCGCCGGGAGGAAGTTGAAATTATGCGCCTGGTCGGTGCCTCAGACAGTTTCATTGCCATTCCATTTTATATCGAAGGTCTGATTCTGGGGGCTCTTGGTGGTATCATCGGCCTCACTTCCCTGTTCGTTCTGTTTGTCCTGATATCGTCCAGTGTCGACAATGGCAATAACATATCCATGTCTGTCTTGAATATCCGATTTCTTTCACCCCTATTCATGCTGGAAGCTTTGTTTACCAGCATGCTGGTTGGACTGTTGGGCTGTTTCCTCTCGTTAAAACAATTCATGAAAATCTGACATGACTCTCCTCCGTAAACAGCATAGGAATAAACCCCGCCGGGCATTTACCGGTTACCGGGTTGCTTTCACAAAAAAAATCAAGCCGCTTTTCTCGACCGGGCTATATTCCCTCGGATTGCTGCTGCTGGTTTGTTGCTTGCTTTCAACGGTCCACTCAGAAGCCGCACAGGAAGTTGGAATCGTTACTGCCTCCAAACTGAACATTCGGTCGGCCCCCGGTACGGGAGAGCCACCCCTGATAACGCTTCCAAGGGGAACTCGTGTAGAAGTGCTGTCTTCCGGCGAAGCCTGGTTGAAAGTCCGCTATCAGGGCATCACCGGGTACGTCCGAAACCGAAAACGATATATTCACATCCTGCCGCAAGAGATACCCGTTGAAACGGTAGTTGAAGAAACAAACATCGCCATCCCCGGGTCGCCGAGCCAGGTCGATCGCATTAAATCGGAAGCTGAAAACATAAACAATGAAATCGAGCTTTTTGAAAAAGAAGTGCTGGTCGATACGGAAAAAGAATCCGAAATTATCGATATCCTGAATAAAACAGACCTTTCGATTTCCATGGCTCGGGCAAAGGCATCCGAACT
>CAZKYZ010000064.1:0-12410 GCA_964557055.1 uncultured Desulfobacterales bacterium | reverse complement strand
GCCTTTTATACGGCCGGAACCACATTTGATGCTTCTTCCAGGACGCTTTTTGACGGTCTTGTCATGTTCGACCTCGGCACCACCAATATCGTTCCGGGGCTGGCTGAGAAGTGGGAAGTTTCCGAAGACGGCAAAACCTATACCTTTTACCTGCGCAAAGGGGTTAAATTTCACACCACCAAAGATTTTACACCCAGCCGCGAATTTAATGCCGACGACGTTCTTTTTTCATTTAACCGGCAGCTGCTAGCGGATCACCCCTATCACAAAGTCTCCGGGGGCAGCTACGAATACTTCACCGGCATGAGTATGGACAGCCTCATCGAAAAAATCGAGAAACTGGACGACTACACGGTCGTGTTTCACCTGACCCGTCCGGAAGCACCGTTTATCGCTAACATGGGGATGGATTTTGCCTCTATTTTTTCGGCCGAGTACGCCGATCTGATGCTGGCAGCAGGAACGCCGGATAATGTCGACCAGACTCCTGTGGGCACCGGTCCGTTTGTTCTGGTGGACTACCAGAAAGACTCCAACATCCGCTATCAGGCACACCCCGATTACTGGCGTGGCAAAGCGGATATCGACAAACTGGTGTTTGCCATCACTCCGGATGCCGCCGTGCGGTATGCCAAGCTGAAAGCCGGCGAATGCCATGTAATGCCGTATCCCAATCCTGCCGACCTGGATCAGATGAGCAAGGACCCGGATGTCAACCTGTTGCAGCAGGAAGGGTTGAATGTCGGTTATCTGGCGTTTAATACGGAAAAGAAACCTTTTGATGATGTAAAAGTTCGTCAGGCGCTCAGCTATGCCATCAATAAAGACGCCATCATCGAAGCTGTATTCCAGGGTGCCGGCAAAGTTGCCAAAAACCCGATTCCCCCGACCATCTGGTCTTATAACGATGCCGTAAAAGACTATCCCTATGATCCGGAAATGGCCAAAAAACTGCTGGCCGAAGCTGGCTTGGCAGACGGATTCGAGACCGATGTCTGGGCCATGCCCGTACAACGGCCGTATAACCCCAATGCCCGCAGAATGGCCGAAATCATTCAGGCCGACTGGGCAAAAGTCGGTGTTACAGCCAAGATCGTTACGTACGAGTGGGGAGAATACCTCGATCGTTCCAAGAAGGGTGAGCACCAGACAGTTTTGCTGGGCTGGACCGGTGATAACGGCGATCCGGATAACTTTCTGGCGGTACTGCTGGGATGTGATGCCGTGGGTGGTGCCAACCGGGCACGGTTCTGCTACAAACCCTTCGAGGATTTGATCCAGAAGGCCAAAATCGTGGCCGATCCGGCCGAACGGACAAAATTGTACGAAGAAGCCCAGGTCGTTTTCAAGGAGCAGGCTCCCTGGGTGACGATTGCCCATTCGGTGGTTTTCATGCCGCTGCGCAAGGAAGTCAAGGGATACAAGATCGATCCCTTTGGCGGGCATGTATTCTATGGTGTGGATCTTGTTGAATAACAAAAAATGATGTCAACAGACTGGGGGAAGATCATTTTCTTCCCCCAGTTTTTTTTTCTGAAACAGTATTGATCTGGTGCTTATGGCTCAGTTCCTACTCAGAAGATTCGTTCAGGTTGTTCCGGCATTTATCGGGGTTACTTTGCTGACCTTTGCCCTGATCCACCTGATACCGGGGGACCCGGTGGAAATCAGGGCCGGGGAACGGGGCATAGACCCCGTACGTCATGCCGCCCTTCGTGCCGAAATGGGGCTCGACAAGCCCATCCTGGCGCAATACTGGGACTATATTACGGGTGTTCTTCAGGGGGATCTGGGGAAATCACATGTTACCAAAAAACCGGTGCTGAAAGAATTTATGACCCTTTTCCCGGCCACAATGGAGCTTTCCCTGTGCGCTATGTTGTTTGCGGTTTTTTTCGGGCTTCCGGCCGGGATTGTGGCCGGTGTCAAACGGGGCACGGTTTTTGATCATTCGGTGATGGGGATTTCTCTGACAGGGTACTCCATGCCCATTTTCTGGTGGGGGCTTTTGTTGATGCTGTTTTTTTCGGTTTTTCTTGGGTGGACGCCGGTTTCCGGCCGTATCTCCGCGCTCTACTGGATCGACACGGATACCGGTTTCATGTTTATTGATGCCTATCGCTCCAATGAAAAGGGCGCTCTTGTTTCGGCCCTGCGTCACCTGATCCTGCCCTCAATTGTCCTGGGAACCATCCCGCTGGCCGTTATTGCCCGGATGACGCGTTCTGCCATGCTGGAGGTCCTGCAGGAGGATTATGTCCGCACTGCCCGGGCCAAGGGCCTGGCCCCCTGGCGGGTCATCATGATTCACGCCCTGCGGAATGCGCTTATCCCGGTGATTACCGTCATCGGTCTGCAGACCGGTGTCCTGCTGGCGGGCGCCATTCTGACCGAAACCATTTTTGCCTGGCCCGGCGTCGGCAAGTGGATTGTTGAATCCATTTATCGGCGCGATTATGAAGCCGTGCAGGGGGGCATTCTACTCATTGCCACCATCATCATTCTTGTCAATCTATTTGTCGACATTCTGTACGGCATTGTTGATCCACGGATACGCAAAAGGCGGTGAGGAAACGATAATGGCTGAAGCCGTAATATCGCCCGCTGCATCCATGGCGCCGCCCCATCCCCTGAAAGAGTTCTGGGACTATTTCAGCGAGAACAAGGGCGCGGTCACCGGCCTGGTATTTATCGTTTTCGTTACCTTTCTAGCGATTTTTGCCGATTTCATCGCCCCTCACGGCCCGTTTGAGCAGTATCGGGATGCTTTTTTGAGACCGCCGGTCTGGATGGAGGGAGGATCCTTCACCTATCCGCTGGGCACGGACGATGTCGGGCGCGACATCCTTTCACGCCTGATCCATGGCGCCCGTTTGAGTCTTTTGGTGGGCGTCATTGTTGTTACTCTCTCACTGGCGGCCGGGATTCTGCTGGGAATTACATCGGGATATTTCGGCGGATATTATGAAACGATTGTCATGCGCATGATGGACATTATGCTGGCTTTGCCGAGCCTGCTGCTGGCGATGGCCATCGTTACCATCCTGGGGCCCAGTTTGCGCAACGCCATACTGGCGATTGCCATAGTGGTGCTGCCCCATTATGTTCGTTTGACCCGGGCGTCCGTGCTGACGGAGAAATCCAAGGACTATGTTACCGCTTCCCGGGTTTGCGGAGCCGGCCGCTTGCGGCTGATGTTTGCCGTGATTCTACCGAACTGTATGGCCCCGCTGATCGTCCAGGCCACACTCGGGTTTTCCACCGCGATTCTGGATGCCGCGGCCCTTGGTTTTCTCGGTATGGGTGCCCAGCCGCCGACTCCGGAGTGGGGCGCCATGCTGGCAAATTCACTCCAATTCATTCAACGTGCCTGGTGGGTGGTCACTTTTCCGGGGGTGGCGATTTTACTCACTGTATTGGCCTTTAACCTGGCCGGGGATGGGCTGCGGGATGCTCTCGACCCCAAATTGAAACGCTGATGCCTTTACTGGAAATCAAAAAACTGTCGGTTGATTTTTCGGGCTTCATGGCTGTGGATGATGTCAATATTACCGTTGATGAAGGCCAGGTCGTCGGCATCGTCGGTGAATCCGGCTCCGGGAAAAGCGTTACCCAGCTGGCGCTGATGGGCCTGATCCCGTATCCCGGAATTATCCATGCGGAAACCCTGAGCTTCAACAACCAGGATCTGCTGAAGATGTCGGAAAAGAAAAAAAGGAGCATCACCGGGAAAGACATTGCGATGATATTCCAGGAGCCGATGACGAGCCTGAACCCCTGTTTTACGGCAGGATACCAGATTATGGAGGCGTTGAAGATTCATGCGGGCGGAAGCCGGGCCGATCGAAAAAAACGAACCATCGAACTGCTCGATCAGGTTGGGATCCCCGCCCCCCGTGATCGTCTGGGCAGCTTTCCCCACCAACTGTCCGGGGGCATGAACCAGCGTGTCATGATTGCCATGGCGATTGCCTGCAATCCGCGGCTGCTGATTGCCGACGAACCAACCACGGCCCTGGACGTCACCATTCAGGCCCAGATTCTCGACCTGCTTATTGATCTCCAGCGCGAAAAAGGGATGGCCCTTATTCTCATTACGCATGATATGGCGGTGATTGCCGAGACGGTGGAAATGGTTGTGGTTATGTACGCCGGCCAGGTGGTGGAGCAAAACCCCGTGGACATTCTCTTTACCCGTCCGCGGCATCCATACACGGCCGCACTCCTTGCTGCTTTGCCGGAGCGCAGCATCGGTCTGAAGCGGCTGCCTACGATTCAGGGTGTTGTACCCGGCAAATACGACCGGCCGTCGGGTTGTCTGTTCAACCCCCGCTGCCGTTACGTCCAGGATGTTTGCCGAAAAGAGCCTCCGAGTTTACGGAAAGACCGTTCCGGAGCGGTACGCTGCCATTTCCCCCTGACGGATGGAGCTTCCCGGTATGAATAATGATGTGGTTATATCCGCCACCAATCTGGCGAAATATTATAAAGTCCGGTTGGAGGGGGTCTTTCGTAAAACAGCCACGCTCAAAGCCCTTGACGGGGTATCTTTTCAGATACCCGCCGGTAAGACGCTGGCAGTAGTGGGTGAGTCCGGCTGCGGGAAGTCGACACTGGCGCGACTTGTGACCATGATCGAGCAGCCGACTTTCGGGAAATTTGAAATCGGAGGGACCAGCGGCATTTCACCCAACCGGGAGGATCTAAAGAAACTGCGCAAGCGGGTGCAGATCGTTTTTCAGGACCCTTACGGGTCTTTGAATCCGCGCAAAAAAATAGGGGCCATATTGGAAGAGCCGCTGAAAATCAATACCGCCCTGACGGCCGCCCAGAGGAGAGATCGGGCCATCGAGATGATGGAGAAGGTTGGATTGAGCTCCGAGCATTACGGGCGCTATCCCCACATGTTCTCCGGCGGCCAGCGGCAGCGGATTGCCGTTGCCAGGGCGCTGATGTTGAAGCCGGCCCTGGTCGTTGCCGACGAGCCGGTATCGGCCCTGGACGTCTCGGTTCAGGCCCAGGCGCTCAACCTGCTGATGGACCTGCAGGATGAAATGAACCTTACCTATCTCTTTATTTCCCATGATCTGAGCGTTGTTCAACACATTTCGGATGAACTGATGGTGATGTACCTTGGCCGTCCGGTAGAACAGGGAGACAAGAAAATCATCTTCCGAAAACCGGTACATCCTTACACCAGAGCGCTTTTGGCTGCCACTCCCATGGTGGAGAAGAGTGCCCGGACCAAACGAGTCCGCGTATCCGGAGAGCTGCCGTCGCCCATCAATCCCCCGCCCGGCTGTTCGTTTCACAAACGCTGTCCCTATATGTCGGATATCTGCATCACCCAGAAACCGGAACTGCGCATGGTTGCCGAGCGTCGGGTGGCCTGTCATCATGCCGAAGGGGTGCTCAATTCTGAAGGGTAATGGCATGTTTGAACCACACGTATATCTTCACCGGCGTGAACGCCTCCGATCCGTCATCGAGTCCGGCCTGGTTTTGCTGCTCGGCAACGATGAGAGCCCGATCAATTCCCCGGGCATTACCTACCCTTTTCGTCAGGACAGTTCGTTTCTCTATTTTTTGGGCCTCAATATCTCGGGGCTTGTCGCCCTCATGGATATGGAAGAAGGGACCGAGACCATTTATGGCGATGACCCCGGAGTTGACGAGATTGTCTGGACGGGATCCGTGCCGGCCCTGGCAGAGGCCTGCAAACGTACCGGTATTGCAGATGTGATGCCGTCGAAAGACCTTTTCCAGGATCTGAAAACCGCGATTCGGCATGGCCGCAAGGTGCATTTTCTACCGCCGCTGAGACCGGAAAACGCCATAAAACTGCAGCGCTTGACCGGAGTCTTACCGGCATTCCTGAGGGAGAAGGCTTCTGTGGAACTGGTACGGGCAATTGTCGACCTGCGATCCGTCAAAGAGGCACGCGAAGTGGGGCAGATTGAGGCTGCCCTGGAAACGACTCGAGACATGCAGATCCATGCCATGCAAGCTGCCCGACCCGGCATGCGGGAAAGAGATCTTCTTAGCGGCATGCAGGCGATTGTTGTCGGCAGGGGGCTTTCGTTCTCTTTTGCGCCGATTGTGACCGTACACGCCGAGGTGCTGCACAACCGCTGCTACAACAACCGCATGCTCGCGGGGCAATTACTGCTCAACGATTCCGGCGCTGATTCCCCCATGCACTACGCCAGCGATATCACAAGAACCTTCCCCGTCGGGGGGCGTTTCACTTCGATACAAAAGGAGATGTATGCCGTCGTGCTGGCGGCCCAGGAAACGGCCATCAGGGCTGTGAAGCCGGGTGCCGTCTTCCGCGAAATACACCTGGAGGCCAGCCGGGCGCTGGCGTGCGGGCTGGTGGATATCGGACTGATGCGCGGAGATGTGGAGGAGATCGTTAGCCGGGGTGCTCACGCCCTTTTTTTTCCATGCGGCCTGGGACATATGATGGGTCTCGATACCCACGACATGGAAGACCTCGGAGAAGACCATGTCGGTTATACGAAGGATATTGCGCGGGATAAGTTGTTCGGATTACGATTCCTGCGACTGGCCAAAAAGCTTGAAACCGGGCACGTCCTCACCGTGGAGCCGGGCATCTATTTTATCCCCGAACTTATCGACCGGTGGAAATCGGAAAACCGGCACAACGGAACCATTGATTATGATGCCGTCGATAAATACCGGAATTTCGGCGGCATTCGAATCGAGGACGATATTGTGGTGGAAACCGATGGCGGCCGCATACTGGGCCCACCGATACCCAAAACCATTCCGGAAATAGAAGCAATCATGTGCGCCGATGGTACGTAGGTAAACATGTTACACATTAAAACGGAAGTTGATGATGTCACCGTTTTTAACAGGGTATGTTTTCCCTTCCAGCCGGACGGTTCCTTTTTTGCGGGCTTCGGCATAAGTGCCGGCTTCCATCAGGTCATCATAATGCAGGACTTCGGCCCGGATGAATCCCTGTTTGATGTCGGAATGAATAACCTCGGCGGCATCCACTGCCGGGGTGTCTTTATTTATGGTCCAGGCCCGCACTTCATCTTCACCAACCGTAAAAAATGAAACAAGACCAAGGATTTCATAAGAACGTTTGACAACACGGTCGGTGGCCGAAGCGGTTATATTGAATTCCTCCAGAAATTCAAGCGCTTCTTCCTCCGACATCTGGGAAAGCTCCTGCTCCAGCTTTCCGCGAATTACCAAACCGTCCTTCAGGTCGACAGCATCGGCGACACCAGGCAGGCCGTCGTCGTTGTCCTCATTGTTGAACAGCGTCAATATCGGCTTGGCGGAGAGAAAGGCAAAACCCCGCAGGATATGGGCAGTGGCCAGTTCCGGATAGTGGCGCAGCGGCTCACTGTTTTCCAGGTGAGTAAGGCAATCCTTCAACAGGGAAATTTCTTCCGGTTGGATCTTTTTACCGCGCTTTGCATCCAGTTCCATTCGTTCGAGGCGTTTTGAGGCCACCATGAAATCTGCCAGGATGATATCTTGGTCCAATGCCGTGAAATCGGCTGCCGGGGACGCCGGTTCCAATCCGTAAGCGTTGAAATTGCGCACACAATGAATGAGGGCATCACAATCCCTCGCATTGGCCCAGGAACCGGTGTCACTCGCGCCGGCGGATTTTACAGTGGCACCGGGTAGAAAATATTCTACCTGCGCATAGATGGTTTTTCTTGGATTGTAGTGCCGGCTGAGACTGTCCACCCTTTCATCCGGCACCTGGATCGTTCCGATGCGGTCTTCCGCCTTGGCGCCGCTTTGTTGAAAATTTTTTGTAAGTGCCTCGAAAATTGTTGTCTTTCCGGATCCCTGAAGACCGATGATACCCAATTTCATCGTTTTTTTCTCCCGCAAACGGTCTCGGTACGTTTTGTACCTTCGTGTTTGATTGGCAAACTGCAATCCCGTTTTTGAGCTACACGGGGCAGCTTGCATAATCAGCTAAAAACATTTATAGTATTAACGTCGTCCTGCCTGAAATAACTGGACTGCAGAACAAACGGTAATCCGATACAACCTATACAATCACGACATCGTCTTCTTTGCAAGACAGATACGGAAACAAAGCATGAACGAAAACCTTGAGACATTGCCCCCCAGGAAAGACGCGGCACCTGATTTTCTGACCGACAAACGATTCGACGATATGATGCTTGATAAACGCCTTGCCGCCGGTCTGCGTGATGCCGGTTTTGTGTTGTGCACTCCAATTCAGGCTCAGGTATTGCCCATCTCGCTGCAGGGGAAGGATGTTGCCGGTCAGGCCCAGACCGGTACGGGAAAGACAGCGGCATTTCTGGTGACGGTTATATCCCGGCTGCTGACCACGGACAAACCCGGCAATGTTCCCGTGGCCATTATTCTGGCACCTACCCGGGAGCTGGCTTTCCAAATATGTGATGAGGCCGAGCTGCTGTGCCGGCATACCGACCTGCGTGTGGGAAGAGCGGTGGGCGGTGTCGATTACCGTAAGCAGATACAGGCCTTGCAGGATGGCATTGATATTCTTGTGGGGACCCCCGGGCGGATCATCGATTTTTACAAGCAGGGCATACTGAAAACCAACCGTATTGCCATCGCCGTCATCGACGAGGCCGATCGCCTCCTCGATCTGGGGTTTGCCCAGGACATGCGCTATATCCTTAAAAAACTGCCTCATTTTGAAAAACGGCAGTCCATGCTTTTTTCGGCCACCCTTTCCTACAGAGTGATGGAACTGACCTATGACTACATGAATCTGCCGGAATTTATTTCCGTAACCCCGGAAGAACTGACGGTTGAAGGTATTGAACAGTCGTTGTACCATGTCGGCTCCGAAAGCAAACTGCCGCTGCTTCTCGGTCTTCTTCAGCGGGAAGACTGGACCCGTGCCATGATATTTGTAAACACAAAAGCTGGTGTGGAAAGGCTTGCCCATAAGTTGAAGGGTAATGGCCTGCCGGCGGAAGGAATCACCGGCGACCTGCCTCAGAATAAACGGTTTGGTTTGATGGATGATTTCCGCAAAAATAAAATCAGGATCCTGGTGGCGACCGATGTTGCTTCGAGGGGTATCCATGTCGAGGACATATCGCACGTATTCAATTATGACCTTCCCCAGGAATCGGAGAACTATATACACCGTATCGGACGTACGGCCAGAGCGGGAAAACTGGGGAAGGCAATTTCGCTGGCATGTGAATCATATGTATTTTATCTCGAACCCGTGGAAGAGATGCTTGGCTATAAGCTTCCGGTTGTCTGGCCGGAAGAAGATTGGTTGATCAGCGACAAGGCAAGTCCCTACATCCGGCCAAAGCGAAACCGTTACTCCGGGAAAGGAGCCCGGCCGCAAGCACGGGGGGGGCGGCCCGGACGTAAACCGCTTGGCCATGCCGCCCGAAAGCTGGGGGCCAATCGAAGGGGAAATGCAGCCAAACCGTCTCCCGGGGGAAAGAGCAGCCCCACCCCAAAAACCAGGGGAAGGCGATCCCCAAGAAAACCAAGCTCGCAATAACAGGATGGACCAATGAAACCAAACAGCAGTCAACCCAATTTTATTCTCGCGGCCGCAGTTTTTTTGCTGCTGGCCTTACCTGGTTTCGTTGGCGCGGATACAGTGGTCATCCCGGTATCCTATCGCAATGCGGCCGAACTGGAACCGTTTGTTCAAAATATGATCAGCCCCGGCGGTTATGCCGGTGTGGATGTGCGCACCAACGCTTTTATTATCAAGGACACACCCGAAAAAATTCAGCTGATACGGGACCTGTTGAAAAAGTTTGACCAGCCGGTACGCCAGGCTAAGATATACGTCCGTTTCAATGAATCCCGGGATTCAGCTCGTCGGGAAGCGTCTGCTTCGGGACGGGTCTCCGGGGATGACTGGAGCGTTTCAACGGGGCCGCCGCGGGCAGACGACGGCATCGATGTTCGTCTGGAGGACCAGCAGCGGCAGCGTAATGCCACGTCCGATTACTTCGTGCGGGTGATGTCCGGCAGTACGGCCTACATCGTTACAGGCGAGGAAATCCCCTACCGACAAGAGTGGGTAAGCCTGCATGGCCACAGTGGCGAGACAATTGTCTTTAAGGCAGTCGAAACGGGGATGGATGTCAAACCGATTATTTCAGGTGACCAAGTCACCTTGGAAATCGTGCCGAGGATATCGGAGGCAGGCGGCCATGGCAACAGTCGTGTCATCCGGTTTTCGGAGGCCAAAACAACGATGATGGTTCCCCTCGGGAAATGGGTCACCATTGCCGGAGCGGACCGGTCGGAGAATGCGGCAACGCAAGCACTTCTGGCAAGGGGCAGCAGTTCCGATACCAACCTGTTCTCCATCGAGATGATGGTAGAGGCCGAATAACCACCATATTTATATTTCACTTTTCTTTGCAGTAATCGAACAGCACCATATCGGGTGTATTTTATTCCAGCCATTAACAATTAAAAAGCCGGAGGTGCCGGCGCTTGTCGTTCCGCCCAAGGCAGGGCACGAAGTGAAGCGTAGCGCTATTCAGTCAAATTTGACGACACTCCCCTTGATGCACGTATACTCCCCTCTCTACTTCCGAGATAAATTACAGACAACGGTCCTATACTTGCCATTTCAATCGGAGGTATTATGTTGACGGTTAAGGCCAGTATCAGCCAAACCGATTGTTTGGATCGTTTTGCGTATGCTCTTATGAAGATTCAAACGGTCTTGGGAGGTGATTATGATTGTATTCATCACGGGGGGAACGGGATTTGTCGGCGGTCACCTCATTGCCCATTTTTTAGACCGTGGATACACGGTGATCGCCACCGGCAGAAAAACCGCCTTCGATTCGATTAGCGACGACCGTTTTACCTATATCCGGGCGGACACAACCCAACCCGGCGAATGGCAGGAAGCGGCAGCTCAGGCGGATGTTATCGTCAATCTTGCCGGGCAGACGATTTTTCATCGCTGGAGCCGGGGATACAAGAAAAGTATCTACGACAGTCGCATCAAAACGACACGGAATCTGGCGCAAGCCCTTGACGGCACCCGGAGAGTCGATTTTATCAGCGCCTCCGCGGCTGGTTACTATGGGGATCGCGGGGAGGACAGCCTGGATGAAACCGAATCATCGGGCAGTGATTTTCTGGCCGGCGTTTGCCGGGATTGGGAATCTGAGGCACTTGCGGCCGGAAAGAAACAAGCTAGGGTTGTATTGTTGCGTTTCGGCGTCGTATTGGGAAAAACCGGCGGGGCCATGGCCAAAATGATTCCGGCCTTTCGTTTCGGCCTGGGAGGGCCGCTAGGAAATGGCCGTCAGTGGTTTCCGTGGATTCACATTGAGGATTTGGCAGGCATTGTACAGTTTGTTTTGGACCAGACTGTGATCGAGGGTCCTGTGAATTGTGTCGCACCGCAACCGCTGCGTCACCGGGATTTGGCAAAAACTTTGGGAAGCGTACTCCGGCGTCCGGCGTTTATGCCGGCACCGGGGTTTCTTGTCCGGATGGTTCTGGGAGAATTCGGTAGCGCGATCATGTCCAGCCAGAAAGCGGAACCGCGAAAGCTTATTCAGAACGGGTATTCATTCCGGTACCCGGAGATCTGCACGGCACTGAACAGCCTGGTGTAAGCGAGGTAGAGCGAATGAACAACAATGTGATCATATTTCCGGTTACCGGAATGCATTGCGCCAACTGCGCCATGAATATTGAGAAAAACGTGCGCGGCATGCCCGGTATCAAGAACGTTGCCGTCAACTTTGCCGCCGAACTGGGGATTCTTTTCAAGAACAGCCAGGCACTGGAGACATTAAATCAGGTGAGCGTTATCGTTCTGGACAAAACCGGGACGCTTACCAAGGGAAAACCTACGGTCGTGGATGCTTTCGTCACGGATCCAGGCCTAAATGGGCCGCAGGAATTACTGACGATTGCCGCCTCTGTGGAAAAAGGATCGGAGCACCCGGTTGGGAAAGCGGTGGTGGCTGAGGCTTCTTTACGGGGCATTGAAGCCCCGGCAGACCGGAGGAATTTCAGAGTTACAGCGGGCTAGGTGTGTCGGCAACGATCAGGTTAGCGGATTGATAGCAGTTTCGGATACTTTGAAAGAAGATTCCAAAGACGCCCTGGAGCGGATTCATCAAAAGGGTATCCATACCATTATGATCACCGGAGACAACCGCAACACGGCGAATGCCATTGCAGCCGGGGTGAACATTGGCGATGTCATTGCAGATGTTCAGCCTCACGAAAAAGCCGACGCCGTGCGTAAACTGCAGGCCGGCGGCCGCAAGGTGGCCATGGTCGGCGACGGTATCAACGATGCCCCGGCCCTTGCCCAGGCGGATGTCGGCATCGCCATTGGAACCGGAACCGATGTAGCCATTGAAACGGCAGATGTTATCCTT
>CAZKYZ010000063.1:0-12676 GCA_964557055.1 uncultured Desulfobacterales bacterium | reverse complement strand
CCAGGCGCTTGACGGCCAGGGGATATTCGTTTCTCACGTAGATGTAGCCGTGGCTGGAGCCGATGGCAACGCCGGCGATGAGCATGCCCTCGATGACGCTGTGGGGGTCGCCTTCAAGGATGCTGCGATCCATATAGGCGCCCGGATCTCCCTCGTCGGCGTTGCAGATGATGCTGCGCTCCCCGTCGTGCTTGGCGCAGGTGGCCCATTTGATGCCGGTCGGAAAACCACCACCACCGCGTCCGCGCAAGCCTGAGGCCTTCACTTCGTCGATGATCTCCTTGGCCTTCATCTCTTTGAGGGCCTTGAGCAAGGCGCTGTACCCACCCCGGGCAATATACTCGTCGATGATATCGGGGTCGATGTAGCCACAGTTTCTCAAGGCGATTTTCACCTGTTTGCTATAAAATGGGATCTCTTCGAGGAAAGGAATTCCTTCGTGGGGAAACACCTTGGCGACCGGATTCCCGGCGCCGTCTTCCATCACGCCAAGAGGCTTTCGCATCTGGCCAAGAATCCATTTTTTCTTTTCAAACAATCCCTGGCGATAATCGTTGATGGCGTCAACGATCTTGTCTTCGGTAATGTTCTTGTAAATCACTCGGGGCTTGCCATCGGCGAAAATCTCCACCAGCGGCTCCTGCTCGCAGAACCCGATGCATCCGGTCTGGCAGATGGCAATAGCGTCATCACCGGCAAAGAACGCCTCGGCTTTGTCGAATGACGCCTTGGCGCCAGCGGCGATACCGCAGGAGGCCATGCCGATGTTCACTTTAATCGCATCCGGATGGTAGAGAGATCCTCTGGTTTCTTTACATATGGCTTTTAAGTCTTCTAAAGACTGGATTTTCATGGTGTTGGCCTCGTTCTTCGATTATTCGTATTGACCCAAGACTTTTTCGACTTCATCGGTGGCTATCCGGCCGTGCACGTCTTCGTTGATTTTCATTACCGGCCCGAGGCTGCAACATCCGATGCACCGAACCGATTCAAGGGTGAAACGCCCGTCGTCGGTAGTCTGGCCGTCGGCAATGTTCAGCGAGTCGTGGAGCCGTTCGTGGACCCGCTCTGCCCCGCGAACGTGGCAGGCCGTGCCCAGGCATATGGAAATGATGTTTCTGCCGCGGGGCTTCAGGCTGAAGGTGCTGTAAAACGTAGCCACTTCGTAAATTTTGCTGTAGGGGACGCCGATCTTGGCGGAAAGATAGGTCAGTGAAGGTTTGGGGAGGTAGTTGTAGCGGCGTTGGATGGCCTGAAGAATCATGATCAGGTTCTCTTTGTCCGTTGAAAACTCTTTTTCGATCATCGTGTCCAGTTCTACAAAGTCCACCTCGTCAGTCTGGTCTGTGCGTATCGCTTGTGCCTCACTCATATACCAATCTCCAAATAGTAACCACGCTTCACGAGAATGAAGGATAGTTGCTGATGTTATGCGCTTTGCTGAACCACCGGGCAGTTTTCAACACAGGCTCCGCACCCGGTGCACAGATCCATCCTGATGCTGCGGGCGCGTTTTTTGACGGTGACCTTGAAATTGCCGGATTGGCCCTCGACTGTTTCAAGATCCGCGTAAGTGATGAGTTCAATGTTCAGATGCCGGCCGACCTCGACCAGTACAGGTGAAATAATTCACATCGCGCAGTCATTGGTGGGAAATGTCTTGTCAAGCTGAGACATTACCCCGCCAATGGAAGGCGATTTCTCTAACAGGTAAACATAATAACCGGAATTTGCCAGATCAAGTGCAGACTGCATGCCCGCGATACCTCCGCCGACCACCAGTACCGAACCGATTACGTCCTGAGCCATTGCTTCAATCTCCCAACCAAATAGATAATAAACAGTAACAATTAAATCACTTTATGCACCTTGGTTGCCCTGTTCCTGGCGGCAAACCAAAAGAATCTATTTATATGGTGGCAAATGGCTTGTCAATATAATTTGGGCGAAAATTTGAAGGAATCGGGGGGCTCTCGCCTAACTTTTAAATATTATTAAAATAATAATATTTCATACAAAAGTAATGGGATAAGCACTGCTGCTACGACAGTGCCAAGACGCCTGGCCTTGGACCAGGCGTCTTGGCGGAATGACGATGGCACAACATGGAAGGCTATGCCGCGATTTGCAATGCTTTTTCTGTAGCATGGCGAATTTCATCCGGTGTAAACGGCTTGGGCAGGTAATCAACCGCGCCCATGCGGGTTGCTTCCACTGCGGTCTCGATGCTGGCATAGCCGGTGATCATGATGACCTTGGCTTCCGGGTTTTTGTCCCGAATGGTCTTGAGGAGTTCAAGCCCCTTCACACCCGGAATCTTGAGATCGAGCAGAATCAGCTTGTAGGTGTGTGTCGTAATCCTCTCAATGGCTTCATCCTTAGTCACTGCCTGGTCCACTTGATAGTCCTTTTTCATCAGTATTTTTCGGATGTTGTTATTCACAGCCACCTCGTCATCAATGACCAGAATATTCTTGTGAACAGACTCTTTTGGAAATTCATATATTTCCGCACCTCGGGGTTCCATCTCTTTCATCATCCGGGCTACATTTTGTTTTAACTCTTCGTAGGGAACCTGCACGGTGCCTTCGTACACCAGATGGTCGACATAGTCATGACCTGTAATCGCGGCAACTTCAGCGTATTCAAAGGGTTGATCCACACCGATGAATCTTTTCACGTCTACAGCCGTTTTCCGCTTGGCCGTTCTTTTCTTTTTTGCAAGCTGCGGGCATTTTGCCGTTTTCGTGCCGGCTTTGCATGTGACGCCCAGCTTCTTGAAAATGTCGCACACCATACTGCCGACTTCACAAAACCCCCCCACCCCTTCGGATGCCATAATCTCGATAACAGGCACATCCGATCGGGAGAACTGATTGGCGTATGCTTCACCAACCTGGGCGGCGACCTCATCCCGGTCAAAGGGGATGTCCACATCAATTTTGCCTTTGCTCAACATCCTGGCTACGTTTTTCTTCAGCTCTTCATAGGGTACAAAAGCCACGCCCTCGTTCTGTAGGGACATTACGTACTCAGGACCGGTCATCACGGCCACTTCTTCATAATCAAAGGGCTGGTCAATGCCTACCAATCGTTTTACATCCGTGCTCTCTTTCTTGTTGGAAGCTTTTTTCTTTTTAGCCAACTGGGGACATTCTTGCGTTTTCGTTCCGGCTTTGCATGTAACACCCAGTTTCTTAAAAATGTCGCACACCATCATGCCGGTTTCACAAAAACCCGCCAGCGGTTCCGGCATCTTGACTTCAATGATCGGCATATCCGAAGGCCCCAGGGATTTCGCATATTCCTCCCCGGTATATTGAGCCACCTCATCCACATCAAAAGGAATATCGATATCGATAACATTGATGGCATCTCTTTCAGCCTCGGTGGTCGGAGCCTCGGTAAGCATCCCCGCAAGGGCCCTTTCAACGGTGGCACGCAGTTCGTCAGGCGTAAATGGTTTGGGAATATAATCCAGAGCACCCATCCGAATCGCCTTGACGGCCGTTTCGGTAGATGCATAGGCCGTCATCATGACCGCTTTGGTCAGCGGCCACTGTTTTTTGACAAGCTTAAGAAGTTCGAGACCGTTTTTTCCCGGCATAACAATATCCGAGATCAGCAGAGAAAAGGATTCAACCGCCATTTTTTCCATGGCCTCGTCAGCGCTCATGGCATGCACAACCTCGAAATTGTTTTTCTGTAAAATTTTTTCAACATTGCTGCAGATGCTCTGTTCGTCATCGACTACGATTATTTTGTGCGCTGTTTCCATTTCAATCTCCCGGTATGCAGGTTTAAGATTTACAAATTCAAGTTTTGAATGGAGACTTTGCACAACACATACCAAATCCAAAAAAAATAACAATATATTGTTTTTATTATATATATTTACATTCTGCCTGTCCGTGAAAACAAATGGCGTATAAAAAAAAAGTACAGTTATAGGCGGGATCTGCCATGATATTTGTAGATACGACACGGATATAGATGCCTTCTTCAGTTCTGTGTACTAAAGCATATCTAATTTAAATTAATAAAAAAATGATCAAGCGAAGAATGTAGGGGAAGATGTATGCCGTAGAAATGTATAAAATATATATACATGTATTCTAAAAATCAGGAAGGGTTACTCGGTCGTATCACGCCCGGGTAGTTTGATACCGTTTTTCTTCATTAGGTTTTGAAAGTTGGTACGCTGAAAACCTGTTTTTTCAGCAGCGTGAGTCACATTCCAATTGTTCTTGATCAGCGCATTGAGAAGAAAATTTTTTTCCACCTTCTGAACGGCTTTCTGGCGGATCTCCTTCTTTAATTGTTTGAGTTCCGCATTGGTAGCCGGGGTGTATTCCACCAGATTTTCCAGCTCACCGATTTCACCGAGCAGTGGCAGGTCTTCGGTGCTGATGGTATCGCGTTCACAGAGAATGATGGCTCTTTCGATCACATTTCTCAACTGCCGGACGTTACCCGGCCAGTCAAATGAGAGCAGGCGACCGGTAGCGCTATCTTCAATCCCGGTAATCAATTTGCCCATGCTGCGACTGAACTGCCTGATAAAGTGGTAGGCGATTGGCAGAATATCCATCTTGCGCTCCCGAAGTGGCGGCAGCATTATGGGGTAGACAAAAATGCGATAATAAAAATCTTCGCGGAACAACCCGTCATTCACCATAGTTTCGAGATTTGTGTTGGTGGCGAAAATGAGGCGGATATCCACTTTTTTAGGGGAAGTGCCGCCTAAAGGCAGGAATTCACGCGTCTCCAGAAACCGGAGAAGTTTGGCCTGGACCTCCAGACTGATGTTGCTGATTTCATCTAAAAAAACGGTGCCGCCGCCGGCCAGTGACAGTATGCCTTCCTTACTCTTGTGGGCACCTGTAAAAGCACCCTTGGTATGGCCGAACAATTCGCTCTCAAGACGGTGTCCGGACAGCGTGCCGCAGTCCACGGCAAAAAAAACGTTCTCTTTACGCCTGCTGTTGGCATGGACCGCCCTTGAAATAAGCTCCTTGCCTGTCCCGCTTTCACCGTATACCAAGACCGTGGAGTCGGTGGGCGCCACCTTTTCCACCATTGAGATGACTTTCAGAATTTTGGGACTATTTCCGATGAGCTGATGCGTTGCGACTCGTTTTGTCCCCCGTCTTTGCATCAGTTCCTTGTTCTGCTGCTGCATTTCAATTTCGTTGAGCGCCTGAAAAACAACGGCACGAAGTTCATGGGGGGTGAATGGCTTGGGGAGATAGTCGAAGGCCCCCATTTTCATCACTTCCACGGCTGAAGCAACGCTGGCATAACCGGTGATGACAATCACTTGTATATCCGGGTATATCTCCTTAACCCGGTGAAGGAGCTCCATGCCGCCCAGATGGCTCATCTTGAGGTCCGTGACAATCACGTCAAAGCGGATGTCGTCCATCATTTTTAAGGCATCATATCCATTCAAGGCAAACCGTACATTATAATCCTGCTTTGACAGAATCTTTACGCAACTCTGACATATGCTGGGTTCATCGTCGACAATCAGGATGCTGGGTTTTTCAGGAGTCATGCCCATCACCTTTGTAAATCGGAATTTTAATGACGAAGGTTGTACCCCCTCTCCGTTCACTAGTAACGTTGATGGTTCCGCCATGCTGTTCGATAATGCCGAGCGTGATGGCCAAGCCCAGACCGTTTCCATCGTCCTTTGTGGTAAAAAAAGGATCAAAAATTTTATCGACAACTTCATTCGCAATGCCTTCGCCTGTATCCATAACAACAATCTCAACTTCCTGGCTTTGCTCGGCGTTTTTCGTTTGTATCGTAATCGTGCCGCCGGCATCGATTGACTCGACAGCATTGAGAATGAGGTTGATCAGGGCCTGCTGAAGCTGTCCCTTGTCCACATAAATCCAGGGCAGGTCGCTGTCCAGTTCCTCCCGAATGGCAATGTCCTTGAAAGCGGCCTGTTTTTTGGTCAGCAAAATGCTGTCGGCGACGATATTGTTGATGTCGTTCGCTTTCTTGACCGGCCGGGACTGCTTGGCAAAATCAAGCAGGCTTGTGACGATCCTTCTGCAGCGCAGGCTTTCCTTGGCAATGGTCTCCAGTTCCGCGTAAATGGGATCATCGGTTTTCATGTCTTCCTGCAGCAACATCGCCGTTGTCAGAATCGTGGTAAGCGGATTGTTGATTTCGTGGGCAACCCCGGCCGACAACCGACCGATAGAAGCCAGCTTTTCCTGTTGCATCATCGCCTTTTGTGTGTCGATATCTTTGGTTATGTCCCGGGACAGCTCGACCACGCCGATAATATCGCCATCTTCCATCAGGGGATAAGTGGATATGGAATAGTAAACTTTTCGATGGTCTTTGTCGAAATGAATATGGGTCGTCTGCGAGGGTTCGAGGGACTCCATGGTTTTTATCAATGGACAGGGATGCTTTTCGCCGTTACAGGGGAAGGACTGGCGATGGGTGATTTCGTAACAGTGCTTGCCGATAACCTCCTCTTTTTTAAGCCCTAGCCGGTTCAAAATGGTATTGCTGACATCCATAATGCGATAATCACAGCCGATGACAAGCACATCTTCCTGAATCAGTTGGTTGATCATGGTTTTGTAAAGCGCCCGGGTTTCGTAAAGCTCCTGATTCGTTTTTTTTTGCATGGTCGAAACGCGGGCAATCTCCCAGAAAAGTTTTGCGGTGGCAGTGGAAATGGCCCGCACGCTATGCCTCTTTTTTTTCAGGATATCGTTGTATATATCCATGCTGCCCGTCAGCTCGATGATCATGTTGATTTCTTCGCGCTTAAAAAAATCGTTGTAATCAACGGTGGTAAAAAGCCCTTTTTCTTTTGCCAGAACAAACCCGGGCGCGTTCTCGTCGATATCCGCAACCGCAACGATTTTCGGGTTAACTTCTTTGTACTGGTGCTGCTCGATGAGCAACAGCAGCTGGGCACACCGTTTGCCTCCGCCGATGACGGCTATGTTCATGAAAAACCTCCTTCAGACAGCTTCAGCTGTCCACCCGATCAGGTGCAACAGGCTGCACTGCTCCAACATCCGCTGATTTAAATCCGGCGGATGGATAAATCATTGACTATGGATATCCATATACTATTATTCATGATAAAGATCAAACCGGCAACCAGTCTAAATGCAACGGCAAATGAAAACAAACGATCAACTGACTGCCCCGGCGGTGGTTATTATCTGCGGCCCCACGGGGATCGGTAAAACTTCTTCGGCCATCGATATGGCCAGGCGGTTCGCGGGTGAAATCGTAGGCGCCGACTCCATGCAGATTTACCGGGGCATGGAAATCGGGACTGCCAAACCGACACCGGAAGAGCGGGTCGCAGTTCCCCACCACATGATTGATATCGTCGATCCGGATGAACCGTTTAATGCCGCCATGTATGCCGACATGGCCGGAAGTATCGTTTCCGCACTTGCCAAAAGAGATACAATACCGTTCGTTGTCGGAGGAACCGGCCTCTATATCAAATCGCTGCTGCACGGCCTTTTCGAAGAAGCACCGGTTGACCCGGCCCTTCGCACCCGACTGAAACAAGAGGCCGCACAGGATAGAAACAGCCTTTATCGAAAACTGGCAGCCGCGGATCCCGAAACAGCCGCACGCGTTCACCCCAACGACACCTATCGAATTATTCGCGCTCTGGAAACCCTCGCCTCAACCGGCAGCACCATCAGTCAGCAACAGAAAAAACATCGTTTCCAGCCCGTACGGTTCAACGCTCTGAAAATCTGTCTGGATATGGACAGAAAAATGATCTATGATCGCATCAATGCCCGGGTCGACAGCATGATCGAAAATGGTTTGCTGGCGGAAGTTCAGGGGCTGCTGGACAGGGGCTTTCGCCCGCATTTGAAATCGATGCAATCCATCGGATACCGTCATATGACGGATTACCTTCACGGAAACGCCGGCTGGGAAGAAACGGTCAACCTGCTCAAAAGGGATACGCGCAGGTATGCCAAACGGCAGCTGACCTGGTTCCGGGCCGACGCGGAAATGGTGTTCTTGCATCCACGCGATACCGGTAACATACAACACAGGATCGATGCGTTTTTAAATGCAGCATCCGAACGGATATGAGCCCGCGCCATGTTGTCTTCACCTGAAAAAATGTTTGCCGACATTTCCACTTGCGGTGGCCTGGAAGTTGGTATCGACAGCTTTCTGGAAAAAATTCTGCTGGTCCTGTCGGAATCGATGGATGTCAGCCGTATCTATATTTTCCGGCACAATCACCTGACAGACACCATGTCCAATACGCACGAATGGTCTGCCCCGGGCGTTTCCAGAGAAAAAAACAACCTTCAGGACGTTTCCCTGAAAACGCTTACAGGAGTGGCGGAGGAACTTCGCAGCGGGCGCGTCATAAACCAGCGGGATACCGGCAAGATGCCTTGCTTGAACCTGCTGGAAACTCTCCGGCGGCAAACCGTCAAATCCATCTTATGGCTGCCGATATTTGTGGAAAAGCGCTACTGGGGGTTTATCGGCTTTGACGAATGCCGACGGTTTCGCAATTGGCAGGATGTCGACATTTTTAATTTAAAAACCGTCTTACGGATCATTTCCGTGGGTCTTTCCCACCGGCAGAACCAGGCAACCCTTCGCACCGAGAGAGATTTTATTTCGACGCTGGTCCAAAATTTACCGGCTTTTTTCATGGCTATCAATCCTGATGGAACGACCATGCTGATGAACGACGCCCTGCTGGAAGCGCTCGATTATTCTGAGGCCCAGGTCGAAAATCGGGATTACATTTCCAGTTTTGTTCCGGTGTCGGACCGGCAAACGCTTCAAGAAAGATTCGAACGGCTGGCGGAGAATGCTTTGTCGGGCACCGCTATCGACAGGTTGCTCTCCCGACAGGGAAAAATACTGACCGTTGAATGGCGGGAAAAGCCGGCATTCGATGAAGAGGGGCAGCTGGCCTTTATCTTTCGAGTCGGCATTGATATTACCGGAAAAATCCAACTGGAAGAGCGGCTCCGGCGGGCACAGCACATGGAGGCCATCGGAACTCTTTCCGGTGGGATCGCTCACGATTTAAACAATATTTTAACACCCATTATCATCCACACAGAGTTGGCATCCACCAAGGTGGCAAACCGGACAGATGTTCAGTCGCATCTGTCCAAGGTTCTCACCGCGACCCGGCGTGCAAAAAACCTGGTAATCCAGATTCTTGCATTCTCCCGACAGGACGAGCAGATCAAAAAACCGTTTCAACTGAACCCGATCATTAAAGAGTCCTTGAAATTATTGCGGGCAACGCTTCCGTCAACCATCGAGATCCGTCACAAACTGCCCTCCGATACCAAAAAGATTTTTGGGGACCCCACCCAAATCCATCAGGTCTTTATGAACCTCTGCACCAACGCCAAACAGGTCATGGCCAAATCAGGCGGCATTCTGACAATCGAACTGTCGGAAATCGATGTTGAGCAGAAACCGGATTCCGGGTCTCACGGACTGGCTGGATCTTCCCGCATTAAACTGGCGGTGTCTGACACGGGGCCGGGAATTGACGAAGGCGAGATCCGCCACATTTTCGAACCTTGCTACGCCACCGAAAACCAGGGAGAAGGAAGCGGCCTTGGACTTGCCATGGTCCATGGCATCATCACCAGCCACGGCGGTTCGGTAACGGTTGAAAGCAAACCCGGACGGGGAACAACGTTTAGCGTCTACCTCCCGGTCGATTTGTCCGAGGAGCCTTCTGAGCCGAAAACGGAAGGCGGTATCAGACCCATTGGCGGTACTGAAAAAATCCTGTTTGTCGATGACGAAGAGACGAATACCGAAGCCATCGAAGAAATGTTGAATAGCCTTGGGTACGGGGTTACGGTAATCGCGAGCAGCCGTAAGGCTTTCGAAATTTTCCGGGCCGATCCCGCGGCATTTGATCTGGTCATCACGGATCAAACCATGCCGGAGATGACGGGGGTTGAACTCGTTGCAAAACTGTTCCATATTTCTCCGGATCTTCCCGTAATCCTTTGCACCGGCTATAGTGATCTGATATCCGAAGATAATGCGCTGAAATTGGGTATACGCGGGTTTATCATGAAGCCGTTCGAAACGGTGGATATGGCCCGAAAAATCAGAAAAGCCCTCGATAAGAGCAATACCTCAAACGATTGAGCCTGTTATGTCTAAAATTTTAATTATCGATGACGATGAAATGATCTGTGACGCCCTTGGCAGCGTTTTATTGGAAATGGAACACGAAGTGGATCACGCCCTTTCGCTAACTAGCGGTATCCAAAAAGTGACGGCTTCATCCTACGATGTGGTGTTTCTGGATGTCAGGCTTCCCGACGGCGACGGCCTTTCCGCCCTGGGAGAGATTAAGGCCACTGAAGGGTCTCCGGAAATAATCATCATCACCGGTGAAGGCGACCCGGATGGCGCTGAGCTCGCCATTAAAAGTGGTGCCTGGGATTATATTGAAAAACCACTCTCCGTCCAGCAGATGACGCTCCCCCTCATCCGAGCCCTGCAGTACCGTGATGAAAAAGAAATGCGGCCATCCAAAGTTCTGATCAAACGGGAAAGCATTATCGGAAAAAGCACGGCGATGAATGCCTGTTTTGATTTGCTGGCCCAGGCATCTGACAGCGAAGCCAGTGTTGTCATTTATGGGGAAACCGGCACCGGCAAAGAACTTTTCGCACAGGCAATTCACGACAACAGTTCCCGCTGTAAAAAACCTTTTGTTGTTGTTGACTGTGCCGTCCTGCCGGAAACCCTGGTGGAAAGTACCCTGTTCGGCCATGAGAAAGGAGCCTTCACGGGAGCGGAAAAAAGCCAGGACGGTCTCATCCGGCAAGCCAATGGGGGTACCCTGTTTTTGGATGAAATCGGTGAACTCCCTATTTCCGTGCAGCGTGCATTTCTGCGGGTAATCCAGGAACGGCGGTTTCGCCCGGTTGGCGGCAGTGAAGAAGTCATTAGTGATTTTCGTCTGATCGCTGCCACCAACCGGAATTTGGAAAAAATGGCCGCCTCCGGGCAGTTCCGGCAGGATCTTCTCTATCGGCTGCAGGCCATTGCCATTTCGCTTCCCTCGCTACGGGAACGAAAGAGCGATATCAAGGAACTGCTGGTTTACTATATCAACACGCTGTGCGATCGTTACGGAATCGGAACCAAAGGGTTTTCTCCGGAGTTTTATGAAGCCATAGCACAGTATCACTGGCCTGGAAATATCCGCGAACTGATCAATGCACTCGAAAAATCCATAGCGGCAGCCCACAAGGAACCAACCCTTTTTCCGATGCACCTGCCTACCCAGATTCGCGTCAATCTGGCACGATCTGCCATCAGCACCCCGTCCAAATTGTCGGAAACCGTCGAAACCGACCCGGACAGGATTCGGCTTCCCCAGCCCTCGACCGGATCCGGTACTTTCCCAAAATTAAAACAGCTTATGGAAGACACCGAAAAGCAGTATATTGTTGACCTCATTTCCATCGTGGACGGCGATATAAAGGAAGTCTGCCGGATCTCCGGTCTCTCCCGGTCACGTCTTTATGACCGACTCAAGAAATATGGCATATCCCGAAAATTCACCCCATAATCCCCGGGACCACCATTTGTCCCATTTTTACGACACTGTCCTGTAATTGGGACACAGTCCCCATTGTGATACACCCGCTATTCCGTCATTGTTTTTCCTAAAAACATTTTTACCATTTATTATAGTTGGTTATAATAATATCCCCGACAGGCTTCATGCTGGCATGCCATTTGCTAAATAGTTGGGTGACATACGAAAAACACTGCCTTAATTCAATATATCGGAGGTCAATTTGAACGTCCTGTTATATTCCAGAAGAAAAGATGGTGATAACGACAACCTGAAAGAAATAATCAAAAGTCTTGTCCCCGACGAAAGGCTGGAGATTTGCAGGACGGTAGAAACGCTGTCTTCGCGGCTGCGTCAACCCAGAATCAACCCGTTTATCGCTGTTATTCAGGCCTCGAATGAATCCGAACTGGACAGCATGGTTGATTTTGGCAATCTATTCAACGACTGCCGGCTTTTCCTGATCTTGCCGGACAGGAAAGCCGACACCATTGTAAAAGGGCATAGCCTGCGTCCGCGCTTTCTCACCTATGCGGATAATGATTTCATCCGCGGAACGGCTGTATTGAAAAAAATGATCGGCCGTTCCAACGGAACCGCATAGTTTAAAAGTTTACCATTGATCTAATAATGAAGCCAACTGGAGGTTCGTTATGCTCGCGAGACATGCCCAGAGATTGCAATACAACAACCAGGTCGTCGCCATCCGCAACAACTGGGTCAAGGTGCAGAGCCAATACGATTACCCTGTGAATGCCATCGGCGTAAAAATCGATATCAACGATAGCCATACGTTGCAGGAGTGGAAAATCAAAGGTGTCGACAGATTCATGAGAAACACTCAAAATGTTTAACGATACGGTATTGGTAGCTGAAAGCTGCCCGGACAACCTGTGCCTGATTACCACGCCGCTGCGGAACTCGGGATTGCGTGTTATCATCGCAACAGATGGCGATGAGGCGGTAAAAAGGGCGATATCCGAACAGCCCGGCGTTATGATCGTTGGAAGCGAACTCTACAAAAGAAATGGCTATCTGGTTTGCCAAGATTTAAAA
>CAZKYZ010000062.1:3000-12925 GCA_964557055.1 uncultured Desulfobacterales bacterium | reverse complement strand
AAACGGTATGATCCAAAACAAGGACGGGGCAATCCAAGACGGCGAAGTGATTGATGCCCTGATTGATGCCCTGATTGATGCATCTCAAAAATATAATTTTATTATCGATGTCTACCGTATTGATGTCGAAGGGGTTTACTTTTGGGCCAGCATGCTTGGGGCGGAAGAAATTTACCGGGAATTGAAATCGGAATTTACCGATTTAGAAGGGCTTCTTAAAAAAATGCAGGCTGAAAAACTTTCCGGGTTTATCGATGTGTCGATTGACGATGGAAAAGACAAAGGCTTGATCTGTTTCAGCAGTGGTAAAATTATCACCGGCTCATATTCCTGGGGGAACGGGTCGCAATCCAATCTGGAAAATTTAAAGGTCGCCGCTAGAAAGGTGAAAGATCACGGGGGCGTTTTTAGTGTAAAGAAAATTGTCCCCACGCTCCGGAATCAAGAAAAAACGATTTCCAATGATCAAAATGATAGCGTAAAAAGCAAACCGGAACCATCTGCAGCGGACCTGCTCGAAGACGTCATCGATATGATGGAACCTTGCCTGGCAATTTTCGAACGGGTTGTTCAGGAACATAAAAAAGCTCCCCAGGGATTTAAAAATATGTTTCGTAAGAAATGTGTCGAAAAAGCGGATATGTATGGTTTTCTTGATCCGTTTGCGGCTGAATTTGAATATGTGGACAACAAAATCATATTCGCTGGGCAGACCCAAAGTGATATTCTTGCCAAGGGGATAACGGACTGTGTGAAAGAGATGGCTGAAGATTTGCGTCTGAAACCAAAATTGATGGAGGCACTCAGCCCTTGGTTGCAGAAATATTCCAGTGATTTGAAAAAATTGGGCGTCTCTTTCTAGGATCCTGGTTGTAACTAATGATAGAATACTCATCCAGATGGCTGATTGATTTCATTAATACGATTCCAATGGGGTTGTACCGAACGACTCTGGAAGGGAAATTCGAGTTTTGCAACCGTCCGGTGGTTGAGATGTTCGGATGCCTTTCGAGAGAAGAACTGATGGCCTGTTCGGTCATTGACCTTTATTGGGACAAAAAGCGCAGGGGTGAATTTGTCAAGGCCGTATTAAAAAATGACTTTGTCAGTGAATTTCCAATTGCCCTGAAACGCAAAGACGGAAGTAAATTCTGGTGTTCCATCACCGCCGGTGTCGTTCGAGATGACGATGGGCTGGCCCTTTATTTTGATGGCGTGTTGCGGGAGATTGAAAAGGAGATCGAAGAAAAAGAAAAGATGGCCCAAGAGAAATTGCAAGGGGTTTTGGAAATGGCCGGCGGTGTTGCCCACAGCCTCAACCAACCCCTTATGATCATCAATAACCTCTATCGCCAGGTGATGGCTGAAATGGATCCGAAAAACCAAAATTATGAGCGCATGGAGCGTATCAGCCGGCAGGTCATGAATCTTAACAAAATCGTCAAAAAAATCGGCTATATTACAAAGTACGAAACGATTGACTATGTCGGCGGCGAAAGTATCGTGAACCTGGACAGTTCGCTGGACAGTTCGGCATCATTGACGAAGAAGGAACTGAACCATGATAAATAATGTGCTTATTGTTGACGATAATCAGGAAATACTCATTACTCTTAAAGAGGGACTGGAGAAATACGAAGACAGTTTCAGCGTAATTCTGGCTGGTGGAGGAGAGGCGGCGGTGAAGCTTCTCAAAAAGGGTGATATCTCTCTGGTTGTTACAGATTTGAAAATGCCCAAAATGGATGGATTGGCATTGCTTGCTCATATCATGGAACACTACCCGGATATCCCTGTTATTGTCATCACCGGATACGGAACTCCCAAAATGGAGCGGTTTGCGAAAAAATCCGGCGCTGTTGATTACATTGAAAAACCATTTATGAGCGAAGACCTTGCCAGGAAGATCCTTGAAGCGTTGAGAAAGCGTTCCGAAGGCGGAACCCTTCACGGCGTTTCATCCGGCATGTTCCTGCAGTTAATTGAGATGGAGGAGAAGACCTGTACCATTCGTGTAGCCCAGAAAGATACTGGCCGGCAGGGCGTTCTGTTTTTCGGTAAAGGTGAATTGGTTGAGGCCCGTTCAGGAGGCATTACCGGCGTTAAGGCTGCTTACCGCATTTTTTCATGGGATGAGGTCAACATTTCCATACAGAACTCATGTCCGGTGAACACTCGTAAAATTACGGAAGACCTGCAGGGCATACTTCTAGAGGCCATGCGCCTGAAGGACGAATCCGGGGATGAAGAGCATCCTGAGGAAATCGAGGTCGAGGAAATACTGGATAATGAACCGCAGGCGGCCGCCCGCATCGAGAATCTTGTTGATTCCGAAAGCATCAAAGCGCTCATCGTTGATGCCCTTGGAGATCGCTGTGGAATTGAAGATATCTATCGTGATAATTCCCATGACAATTTTATTGCCATGGCCAACCAGGTCGGTGCCGTCCTATACGCCGGCGTGCTGAAGGTGGGTTACCTGGACTTCGGCAGAACAAACGATTTAATACTCATGCCTGGTGATCAAACCCATATTCTGTCTGTGAACAACAAGTGCCCCAGAGACAAGGTTATGCCGATTCTATCAAAAGGCTGACGCACATCTCAGAAGAACATTGCAACGTGGATTCAACAAAAACCGGAATCCGGCAACTCAAGTGTACGATGGAATAAACAATGAAAGAACTATTTAAAGACATTATGAACGTAGACGGCATCGAAGGCGTTTTGTTGTTCACTTCTGAAGGCAAGTTGATATACAACGACGTTACGACCAAGAGGTACACGAAACCAAAAGAGTCGGACTGGATTGCATTTATTAACGGCTTGGCGGGTATCCGTGAAGCTGATCTGGCTTTTGAAAGTATGCGGATGTATATCCGCAAGACTGATTCGGGATTTCTGGTTATCCTTTTGGCGAACTCGGCATCCATGGCAATGGTTCGATTGAATTGTGACATACTTCTGCCGAGTTTGAAACAGGATGCCGGCGGAAAGGGAATCGGTCGGTTTTTTAAATTAAAAAAAATAAATACAGAATGAATGCCGAATGAGCGACGACACTGACAACGAAAAAGTAGATCTGGACGCCCGCATAAAAGAAGCGGAGGTGTATTATTCCATGGGGCTTTTTCAGGCCGCAGTGGACATCTATTCCCAGCTTCTGCAGGACAATTCAGACCTTAACCCTGAGAACAGGGAAATGATCACCGACAAGCTGAACCTGGTAGAATTCGAGATCGCCAATGAAGAACAGGCTGATGCTCAGAGCTTGTCTACCAAGGATATCACTAGTTTCAAAGAAACTTTGTCCGGCCCCGGCCACGAAACCGCAACCACAGTGCTGGACAGTGCCTCGGCATTCAAGGACCTGGGCCTTTTCAAAGAGGCCGTTGTCGAGTATGAAAAACTTCTGGGTTTGGACTATCCCCCGGAAGAGGCTGTGGCGGAGATAATGGACTGTCTGCTGAATACCATGCCTCCGGACAAGGCCGCCGACAACCTGATCGCAATTGTTGATAAGCAGGATATCTCCAAAGAGAAGCTTGCAACCATCAAGTTCAATCTGGGCGTAGAGATGGAAAAAAGAGAGTTTAAAGAACTGGCTCTGGATCTCTACACGAGCGCTAAAAATTTAAACCCGGATGACAGCGAAATCAACAACCGCATGGGTGCCATGACGGCCAGCCTGTCTTCCAGTTCCAAGTATGAATATTTATTGAACCAGAATATTGTTACCATTGATCAGCTCCAGCGGGCCAGTAAGCTCTCCAAACAAAAAAAGAAGAGCGTCGAATCCATTCTTTTGGAGAACCCGGACATCCGGAAAGAGGATCTGGGAAAATCACTGTCCCTTTTCTACGGCTGCCCTTTCCGTGAATATGATCAGGAGCTGCCCATACCGGTTGAACTGCTGACGAATTTGAAAAAGGCTTTTCTCCTGCAGGAAATCTGGGTGCCGCTTTCCTGGGGAAAAGAGGGGGTGGAAATCCTGGTGGACAATCCTCGGGATATTACCAAGATAGACGGGATAAGGGCACTGATCAAGACACAGAAAATCAGCTTTTCGGTTGGTATCAAGGAGGATATCGAACAGTTCATCGCAGCATTTTTTGCGCAAAAAGGCGGTGAGGAAAAGGCCGAAACTTCTTTCGACGATTTTGATCTGGGGCCCGACGTTTCCTTTGAAGAAGATGAAATTGCTCAAGACGATGAGGAGTACAGCGAAGCTTCCGGGCAGGTCGTTCGTCTGGTGGATCGATTTCTTGTTGAGGCTTACCGGGCGTCGGCGACGGATATTCATATCGAACCATCCGTTGTGACAAAGGCAACCGGCATCCGTTTCCGTATGGACGGGGTTTGCCAGGAATACATGCAGGTTCCCAACTCTCTGGCCCGGGGCCTGCTCTCCAGGATTAAAATCATGGCGCAGCTGGACATCGCCGAACGGAGGCTGCCCCAGGATGGGAAAATCAAGTTCAGGAGAAAAGGGGTGCCACCTTTCGAACTACGGGTAGCTACCCTGCCCACAGCCGGCGGGTTTGAAGACGCCGTGCTGCGCTTACTGGCACATGCGGGAGCCATGCCGCTCGACGATATGGGACTGACCGACAGGAACCTTACTATTTTAAAGAACATCATAGCCAAGCCGTACGGCCTGATTCTGGTCGTGGGTCCGACGGGGTCAGGAAAGACAACGACGCTGCACGCCTCCCTTGGCTACATCAATAAACCGGGCATCAAGATATGGACAGCCGAGGACCCCGTCGAAATTACACAAGGCGGATTGCGGCAGGTTGAGGCCAAGCCCAAGATCGGACTTGATTTTGCCCGTATCATGAGGGCCTTTCTCCGAGCCGACCCGGATGTTATCATGATTGGGGAGATGCGGGATAACGAAACCGCTGCCATTGGTATCGAAGCATCTTTGACCGGCCACCTGGTCCTGTCCACCCTGCATACCAACTCCGCACCGGAAACGATAACCCGTCTTCTGGATATGGGGCTGAACCCGCTTAACTTTTCAGACGCCTTTCTGGGCGTACTGGCGCAGCGGCTGGTCCGCAAACTATGTAAAAAATGCCGTAAAGAATTTAGCCCTTCAAAGGAAGAGTTTGATGAAATTGTTGAAGATTACGGCCGGGAGTATTTTGAACTTACCGGAATTACGTATTCCAAGGATCTGAAGCTCTATAAACCGGTTGGCTGCGGGGCTTGTTCAAGCACCGGATACAAGGGCAGGATGGGTGTTCACGAATTAATGGAGGGAACCCCTGCCATAAAGAAAATGATCAAGAAACAGGCCGACACGGATGAATTGTTCCGGCGTTCGATGAAAGATGGCATGACGACATTGAAACAGGACGGCTTGCTGAAAGTCTTTCAGGGGCTTACGGATGTATCAGAGGTTCGAAGGGTTTGCATCGCCTGACCCCGATTGTCGAAAAACCCGCGCTGTTTACCGGTTGTCCAGACATACTAAAATCGTAGCACCAAACCGGGGATCACCTCAAAAGACAATGCCTGGAGCAATCCGCTGCAAAACCTCACGACGGCGAAAAAATCAAAGCATTTCTGGGGTACACCTGCTTCCGGTCCGCCATGAAGAGATTCGATGACTGTCTGTGAAAAAAAATATAACATCATCGTTGTTGGTGCCGGGCATGCCGGTTGTGAAGCTGCTCTGGCTGCCGCCCGGATGGGCTGCAGTATTCTGTTGCTGGCTATTGATCTGGACAAACTGGCGGCAATGCCGTGCAGCCCGTCTATCGGGGGCATGGCAAAAGGGCAGCTGGTTAAGGAGATCGATGCCCTTGGGGGTGAGATGGCCAAAGCAACGGACAGCAGCGCATTGCAATACAAAACCCTGAATACAAAAAAAGGCCCGGCAGTTCAATCGTCCAGGACCCAAAACGATAAAAATCGTTATCATCTTGCCATGAAAAAAGCGGTCGAACGCCAGAGCGGACTTGACCTGAAGCAAGCCATGGTCGAGAAACTCACCCTGGAAGGTGACAGGGTCGTGGGCGTCGTGGATCAGACGGGATTCGGGTACCGTTCTGATACGGTTATCCTGGCAACAGGAACGTTTCTCAAAGGAACCGTCCATATCGGTTTAACCCGGATATCGTCCGGCAGGGCTGGGGAATTCGCTTCCTTCGGCCTTGCCCAAAGCCTTGAAGAGATCGGTTTCCAGCTGGGCCGTATGAAAACCGGCACACCTCCGAGGCTTGACCGAAGAACCATCGACTTCAGCCGTTTTCGGATTCAAGAAACGATGGGCGATCCACTGCCGTTTTCATTTTCCGCTCAAAGGAGCAATCTGCCTCAGGTTCCCAGCTATATCGGCGCCACCAATCCAGTGGCTCACAAAATCATTCGGGACAACCTGAGCCGGTCGGCATTGTACGGCGGTATGATAACCGGGGTTTCCGCCAGATATTGTCCGTCTTTAGAAGACAAGATTGTCCGGTTTCCTGAACGGGAGAGCCACCAGGTAATTCTGCAGACGGAAGGATTGGACACAGCGGAAATTTATGCCAGCGGGCTTGGCAACAGTCTCCCTTTGGAGATTCAACTGTCATTTGTGCAATCCATTGACGGGCTCGAATCCGTCGAAATCATGCGGCCGGCCTATGCCATCGAATACGACTATATCAACCCGATTCAACTGAAGCCGACCCTTGAAACCAAGAAGATCTGCGGGCTTTATTTTGCCGGACAGATCAACGGGACATCCGGATATGAGGAAGCTGCAGCTCAAGGTATGTGGGCAGGCATTAACGCCGCCTGCCGCCTGCAGAGCAGGCCCCCATTTCTGCTGGATAGATCTCAGGCCTATATGGGGGTCCTGATAGATGACCTCGTCACGCGAGGCACCAGTGAACCTTACCGCATGTTTACATCGAGGGCGGAATACCGACTTATGCTGCGGGAAGACAACGCCGATTTGAGATTGATGGAGATAGGAAACGGGCTGGGATTGATTGGCAACGACCAGCACAAAGATCTGCAGGAGAGACGAAAACAGGTCGCCTCCGAGATCAAACGCATCAAGGCAACCGTAATCAAACCCACCGAAAGTGTGAACCGATATCTGCAGTCGCAGGGTACGAAACCGATCCGTAGCGGCGTTGCGCTTGATCAGCTGCTCAAACGGACGGAATTGGATTGCAGCGCCATCGCAGAATTGGGCGGGTGTGAGGTAAATCTGGATCAGAGAGTGATCCGGCAGGTAGATATAGAGATCAAATACGAAGGATATATTCAGCGTCAGCTGAAAGAGATCGAAAAATTCAAGAATCTGGAAAGCGTATCCATTCCGGATGACTTCGATTACAGCAAGGTCCGGAGCCTATCCAACGAATTGACCGAAAAACTGTCCGCCGTGAAACCGGTGTCGTTGGGACAGGCCTCAAGGATAGAGGGTATGACCCCGGCAGCCCTATCTTTATTGATGATTGTGTTGAAGTCGGGTCTGAATCGAAAACATGGTTGATGGCGAATCGGATCGTTATTCCTTTGTGAAGCATGCGGCGGCGGCAGATAAAAACCGTTTGATCCCGGAAAGGGAGGTTCTTCGCTTGACTTTTAAGGCTTTAAACTTATTCTAATTTTTAGTAAAACATATGATTAATGGAGTTTAAGATGCCCACAACGGACTATTATAAATTACTTGGCGTTTCCAAAAATGCTTCCGCGGAGGTCATCAAGAAGGCCTATCGAAAGCTGGCCATGAAATATCATCCGGACCATACTAAGGGTGATAAGGAAGCGGAAGAAAAGTTCAAAAAAATCAGCGAAGCATATGCCGTTCTCAGTGATCCCGAAAAACGAAAACAATACGATACGTTTGGATCCGACGGTTTTAAACAGCGTTACTCCCAGGAAGACATTTTCAGCGGGTTTGATTTCGGTAGTATTTTTAAAGAATTCGGGTTTGGCGGCGGCGGCGCTTTTACCGGAGGCAGAGGGGGGCGACAATTTTCTTATGGGGATGATACCATCTTCGGGGGGAGGCCGTCTCAACAGCAAGTCAGAGGCAGTGATATGGAATACGAACTTCCATTGACTGTTCGGGAGGTCGCCACCGGAACCAGCAAAACCGTTACCCTGGATATGGGTAATCGGAAGGAAACACTAACGTTCAAGATTCCAAAAGGAATGATCACCGGCAAGAAATTGCGGTTGGCAGGGAAAGGCAGCCCGAGCCCTTATGGGGGTAAACCCGGGGATCTCTTCGTACGCTCCAAGATCGTCCACGATCCTGTCTTCAGCCATACGGATTATGATGTGATGGTCGAAAAGGAAGTACGGCTTTCAGAAGCACTTATGGGGACATCCATCACGGTGGACACGGTTGAAGGACCTTCTTTGACCCTGAAAATACCTTCGGGGACCAAGCACAAAACCCGAATGCGGATCAAAGGGCGTGGGCTTCCCCACATGCGTGGAAACGGAAAAGGAGATTTGTATGTCTGCATCTTGGTCAAAATGCCCGCCAAACTGACCGAGGAACAGCGCGACCTTGTTGATCAGCTCGCGGCTACAGGCCTGTAAACTATCAAAATTATTGACATGAAGCATAATTCAGGCTACATCTACTTATCGTTCTTGTTGATCAGAAAACAGAATAGCGGAGACACACCATGATTATTACATGTCAACAATGCCTGACCAGTTATCGTTTGGATGAAAATCAGCTTGAAAATACTGGTTCCAGGGTGCGGTGTACCGGCTGTGGTTATATATTCCTTTCTTTCCCGCCGGGTTCAGATCCGCCTCCCTTTGTTGGTAAGGTAGCCCCGGATACCGGGAAGGCGCCTTCCGTCCCCGACGTGCCCAAAGAAAACACGATTGCTTCTAAACTTGGCGGATCAGTGAATGACCTCGATTTTTTGCAGGATACAACTACTGAACTCGAAGCCCTCGGGGTAACAGGCGACGATCCCCCCTGGGGAGAAAAAAACGGCGGCGATCGCGTGCTGGCCCCAGATTCCGATAAGTTTGGTTTGGCAGACATTGATGGAATGCTGGATTTTGACGATGATCCCGTAGCGGAGCCGGAGGTTGCTTCCCTGGATTCCATATCGGAATCAGTCGACAGCCTTGACGGTTTAAATTCGGATGACTTGGATATTGATGGCATTGAAGGTGTTGATGATTTTGACGATGCTGGCAGCTTTGAGAAAGAAGAAAAGTTCGATTTTCGACTGGAATCGGATGAACAGAGGGGAGTAGTGGAAGAAGAGGAAGGTGATCTCGGGGTCGCAGACATCGAAGATTTACTGGATCTGGATGAGGATTTTTTGTCAGCGTCCGCCAAAGAACCGGAAAGAGAAGCTGACGAAGATACGGTGGATCTGGACATGGATCAAATTCTGAAAGAGTCCAGAACTGGTGGCGATGAAACCCCACCGGATTTAGGCGAAAACGGTGGAATCGATATCGGTGACTGGTCGGATGAAGAAGATGTGCTTGAAGGGCCAGCCGGTGATGCAGAACCCGAATTGCTCGATTTGGAGGGTGTCGAGGAACTGACGGATGCCGATATGATGACGACGGGCGATGATGACATTGCTGTGGGTGACGAACTTGATCTGGGGGATCTGGAAGACGCTCTTGATGTCAGTGGAGAATCCGGAGACGGTAATGTTTCCGGCGATCAGGGGGACTTGGATCTTGATATCGATTTCGATCTCGGAGAGGAAGAAGCAGACGAGCTGGATCTAGATATGGATCTGGATCTGGGTCTGGACGAAGATGCAGGCAAACCATCCGATAAGAAAGCTGCCATAGGAGACAGTGTTGATCTTGATGTAGCTCTCGCGCTTGGAGGCGGCGGCAGTGAAGATCAAGATCTAGATCTGGACATGGATTTGGGTTTGAACGAAGACAAGCCAGGCGAGCTGGATGATCTGGATCT
>CAZKYZ010000062.1:0-2900 GCA_964557055.1 uncultured Desulfobacterales bacterium | reverse complement strand
AGCCAGGCGAGCTGGATGATCTGGATCTAGATCTGGACATGGATTTGGATTCGGACGAAGACCAGCCGGGCGAGATGGATGATCTGGGTCTGGATCTGGCTTTGGATCTGGAAACGAAAACAGGGGAACGCAAGCAGGAATCCAAAGAGGAAGTGGGTATCTCCGGCATTGAAGAAGTGCTTGAACTGGACGAGAATCAGGATTTGGAAAACCTGCAGGGTTTGGACTCCGATGATTTTGATATGGATCTTGAGGAGGAAGACGGTTCCTTTGGGGAAGAGGCTTCGGAAGTTGGGCTGGACTCTGAAGATCTTGATATAGAAGACATCGAATCAATGCTGGATATAAATGCGGACCCAACCAAAGAGCAGAGCGATGCCAGGGACGCCACCGCCGATGAATTGGATCTGGCCGATATTGAAAGTGTCCTGGACTTGTCAACGGAGGAGTCCGTTGAGCCCGAAGATGAGGAATTGAGCCTCGATATGCAGATGATAACCGCGACAGATAAAGGAATTGGTGATTCCGGATTTGAAACAGAGGAACTTGATATTTCCGATATCGAAAAAATGCTCGACCTGGACGGGGACACTGCGGAAATCCCCCTTCAGGAAGAAGATGAAAAAGAGTTGAAAAGGGAACCTTCCGGGCAGGGTTTGGATCTGGATTTTGAGATGGAACCGGTATCTCTGGCGAGAACCGGCGAAAATGTGACGGCTAATATAGAAGATCCGGCAGCCTTAAATGGCAGCGATGTGGACGATATGTTCGAGTTGGCTGATGACCCCGAAGCCGACGGCGATTCCCTTGACATGGATCTTGACCTGGACCTATCGCTTGATGTCGATACGGATGAACACGAAGCACTGGTGGACCTGCCCATGTCGGAGGATACGGCCGAACTGGATCTGTCGGAATATAATGAACCCGGCGGGGGGGATCTGGGGGCCGGTGATGGAGAAATCTTTGACACCACCGACCTCGATTTGGACATCGAGATCGATGAAAGTAATGCAGACGAAACTTCTCCGGGGGTTGCTGCTGAAGCGGAGATAGCCTCAGCCTATACCGGAACGGTGGAAATGGGAACCCAGCTGCCGCCGATGTCATCCCGCAATCGGCGTCCCAGTGGTCCGCCCCCCATCGCGCAACCAAGACCACCGGCAGTAAAGACTGCCAAAAAGAAGAAAAAGATGGGGATGCCGCTAATCGTCATTATTGTACTCCTTCTTCTCGGGGGAGGCGGGTTCGCGGCCATCAAAGTGATGAATTCAATGGGGATATCTATTCCAAATATTCCCTTTGTGAGCGACTTTTTTGCGCCGAAAGTCGAGGATACCACCGGTACATTGAAGATTAAAACGGTAAATGTTACCAACAGATTTGTGGACAATGAAAAAATCGGCCGACTTTTTATTATTACCGGCGAGATCAAAAACGATTATCCTGATTCCCGCAGGTATATTAAACTGACGGGGAAACTTCTGTCCCAGGGGGGCAAAGTGGCCAAAACGGAATGGGTGTACTGCGGGAACACTCTGGATGATCTTGAGCTCTCCGGCCTGGACAGCACAGCCATTACCAACCGCCTGCACAAACGGTACGCAGGGGACCTGCCACCAGGAAAGCAATTGCCGTTTATCGTTGTTTTCAGCGAATTACCCCCGGATATGGAAGAATATACAATAGAGGTTAGCGGTTCATTTCCGATGGAATAATGCTGTTTGGGATGAAACCGATTTAGAGGAAAGTTTCTCTTGACTATCCCGGGTTGACTTGTTAGAAACCCGAATTTCACCTGAGCCGGTCGGTGCCTGAAAAGGAGATCATTGGTGCAGCCGGCTTCGGTTTTCCATGCGGGAAACTGTGGCGATGTAGCTCAGTTGGTCAGAGCATGCGGCTCATATCCGCAGTGTCCGGGGTTCAATTCCCTGCATCGCCACCACCGTCAAATCCAGTATCGTCCGATACTGTCCGAAAAGGCCTGAGAAATCAGGCCTTTTCACTTTTCTATTGCCCAATAACATCCAATAGTTGATAGTGCCAAACCCACCGTGAACAATGACTTGGAATAGGGGGCATCAAACAATGAAAAAGCACAGCCCAACGAATGAACGAATCAAGCGCAGGTATTTCCGCTTATTTGAAGGAAGCCAAACGTCATAGTGAGCCGACGGTGGATGCAGCGGCGAAAGCTCTGAATCGCTTCGAGGTATATACCAAGTTTCGAGATTTCAAGGCATTTCACTTTGAGCAGGCCGTCGCCTTCAAAAAGCACCTTGCCGAGCAGAAGGCGCAGCAGTCCGGAGAGAAACTGAGTAAGGCGACCCTGCATGCGACACTCACACAACTCAAACGATTCTTTCAGTGGCTTGCGTGGCAACCTGGCTACAAGTCGCGTTTTCAGTATTCCGATGCCCAGTATTTCAATCTGTCCGACAAAGATACCCGCGTCGCCACCGCAAAACGGCAACAAAGGGTACCGACTCTTGAACAGATCCAGCACGTCATCAATACGATGCCAGTCGATACGGATATAAAACGCCGTAACCGCGCCCTCTATCGAGGGTGACTGGATTATCAGGAAAATTTTAACTTACAAGATATACTTGACAGTCCAGAATGATGTTATCTGTAATTACGTCAAGTTAGGAATGTTCTCCATGTATCACAGTTTCTGGTTTGAAGGTTTATTAGCGTAGTCTTCGATTTTGACGTATTTTCCTCAACCCCAAGATGTAGCGGTTGTACATTCTTATGATCTGAAAACGGCGGATCATGGTATCAGTAATTTCATTGCTGGTGATTGTCTCCACATCTCAAATTTGCATCACATGATGGCTAAGAAATGATGACATGATTGGAGATTCATATTTTCAAAATTTATGAGGGAAAATTGA
>CAZKYZ010000061.1:0-12944 GCA_964557055.1 uncultured Desulfobacterales bacterium | reverse complement strand
TTTGCCAGCGGCGACAACGTCGCCAAGGACCATGTCCTTTTGGTGATCGGCTGATCGCTTTGCATGTGACAGATCTGATACGGGGGCGGCGTATTGCCTTGCCGGCAACCCGCCTTCCGTACAGCGACATTACCAGAACGCCTTATCGATACCATTGCAACAAAAAGGAGACGCAGGATCATGAAGATCCATGAATACCAGGCCAAAGAAATTTTTAGCAAATATGATGTGCCGGTGCCCAAAGGCGGCGTTGCCTTCACTCCGGACGAAGCCAGAGCGAAAGCGGCCGAGCTGGGCGGTTTCCCGGTGGTCGTAAAGGCGCAGATTCATGCCGGCGGCCGGGGAAAAGGCGGCGGTGTAAAGCTTGCACAAACATTGGATGAAGTCACTTCACTGGCGGATGAAATCATCGGTATGACCCTGGTAACGCACCAGACCGGGCCGGAAGGACGGCTGGTAAAAAAAGTTCTAGTGGAACAGGGACTCAATATTGCCAGGGAACTGTACCTCAGCATCCTGCCCGACCGGGCTACCGCCAAAAATGTAATCATGGCCAGTGAAGCCGGCGGGATGGACATTGAAAAAGTGGCCGCCGAAACCCCGGAAAAAATCATCCGGGTCCTGGTCGATCCGCTGCTGGGAATCCAGGGATATCATTGCCGCGAAGTGGCTTTCGGGTTGAATATTCCCGCAGCCGCCATGAAATCGTTTTTCAAACTCCTTACCAGCCTGTACAAAATGTATGCTGATAATGACTGCTCGCTGGTGGAAATCAATCCCCTGGTGCTGACGGAAGAAAACGAAGTCATTGCCCTGGACGCCAAAGTGGACGTGGACAGCAATGCCCTTTACCGCCACAAGGACATCCTGGCTTACCGGGACACGGATGAGGAAGACCCTCTGGAGCTGGAGGCTTCCAGATTCAATCTTAACTATATCAATCTGGGTGGAAACGGCAATATCGGCAACATGGTCAACGGTGCCGGGCTGGCCATGGCTACCATGGACATCATCAAGCAGGCCGGCGCCGAACCGGCCAACTTTCTGGACGTCGGGGGCGGAGCCAATGCCGAGATGGTGGAAAACGGCTTCCGGATTATCCTCAGTGATAAAAATGTAAAGGGAATTCTGATTAACATTTTCGGTGGCATCCTGCGCTGTGACGTCCTGGCCAAGGGGGTTGTGGAAGCTGCCCGCAAGACGGAACTGAGTGTACCGGTGGTTGTCCGCATGGAAGGGACCAATGTGGAAGAGGGCCGTAAAATTCTGGCGGACTCCGGTCTGAAGCTGATATCGGCCGTCGACCTCAAAGATGCCGCCCAAAAGATTGCCAATATTGTATAGATAATTCAAATCTGGAGAATATCATGAGTATTTTTGTCGATAAAAACACGCGCCTGCTGGTGCAGGGGATTACCGGGAAAGAGGGCCAGTTCCACACCCGCCAGTGCATCGAATACGGCACCGCCGTTGTTGCCGGGGTCACTCCCGGAAAAGGCGGTCAGAAAATGGACGACGTCCCGGTATTCAATACCGTCAGAGAGGCTGCCGCGAAAACCGGTGCGAACTGCAGCATGATTTTCGTACCCCCGCCTTTCGCAGCGGATGCCATCATGGAAGCTGCCGATGCCGACGTTGAATTGATTGTGGCCATCACCGAAGGCATACCCGTGATGGATATGATGAAAGTGAAAAACTTTCTCAAAGGCAAGGCCTGCCGCCTGATTGGTCCCAATTGCCCCGGGATCATCACTCCCGGTGCCTGCAAAATCGGTATTATGCCGGGCCCCATCCACAAACCCGGGGGCCCCATCGGCGTTGTCTCCCGCTCGGGGACCCTCACCTACGAAGTGGTTCACCAGCTGACCAACCAGGGCATCGGTCAGACCACCTGTATCGGAATCGGGGGAGACCCGGTTAACGGTACCGACTTTATCGACTGCCTGTCGGCCTTTCAGAAAGATACGGAAACGGAAGGTATTGTCATGGTCGGCGAAATCGGGGGGGATGCCGAAGAGAAAGCCTGCGAATTCATCCGGAAAAACCTCACCAAACCGGTTGTCGGTTTCATCGCCGGGTTAACGGCACCTCCGGGACGGCGGATGGGACACGCCGGCGCCATTGTAAGCGGCGGTTCCGGTACAGCCAAGGGAAAAATCGAGGCCATGCAGGCAAGCGGCGTGCACGTGTGTGAAAACCTGGGAAACCTGGGGGAAATCTGTGCTTCTGTTTTTGGGTAAACTCTGGTAAGAGCAAGAGACTATCCGTAAAGGGAAACCCGGCGCAGCGGGTTCACGTTTGCCGCAGATACAAAGAAGATGCTGCTCCGCTGCAGCGGTCCTTACGGGATGACACCGGAACCGTCAATTACGGAAAAAACAACCCCGCTCGGTTTCGGTTAAACACAGACAGGCAGGTTGTACATGCATGAAATGGGGATCGCCTTACAGATTATCGAAATATCCCAGGCATCCATCCCACCCGACATCGTGAACCCCAAGGTGGAGCGGATCAACCTGAAACTTGGGAGATTGTCTGCCGTGGTAGCCGACAGCCTCCGTTTCTGTTTTGAGGCGGCCGCCCAAGACACAATCTTTTCCGGGGTGGAACTCAATATCGAGGATATTCCCGTCGTTATCAGATGCAATGATTGTAAATCGGAAACACAAATCAACGAACCGCTGTTCAGCTGCGGCCATTGCGGCAGCACCAGTATCGAAATGATTTCCGGCCGGGAACTGGATATCCGCTCCATTGAGCTTGCCGAAGAGGAATAAACGATGTTTGACCATTTTTTTCGAACAACAAAAGCGTATCACCGCGACCATTCACACCAGTCGCCGCATACCCATCACCACCATGGCACATCCATGGAAACCAGGAAGTCAGGCACCCGCGAAATCAAAGTCGTCAAACGGGTATTGGACGCCAACGATATCATGGCCCAGCGCAACCGGGACCTTTTCAACGAAAAAGGTGTGTTCGTATTGAACATGATGAGTTCTCCGGGATCCGGAAAAACCACGACCCTGGTAAAAACGCTGGCCAAAATCATGCCGGACATCAAAACAGCCGTTGTGGTAGGCGACATCTGCAGCACCTACGATGCCGACAAGCTGGCCGTAACCGGTGCGCCGGTCATTCAGATCAACACGGACGAATTCGGCGGCGACTGTCATCTGGCTGCCCATGTTATCGAAAAAGCAGTGTCCGGTCTCGATCTGGATAACATCGAGCTGCTGATCATCGAAAACATCGGCAACCTGGTCTGCCCGGCTGAGTTCGATGTGGGCGAACATGCCCGGGTTGTCGTCCTGAGTGTCACCGAGGGAGAAGACAAACCCATCAAGTACCCGCTCATGTTCCGGCAATGCGATGCGGCCCTGCTGAACAAAACAGATTTACTGCCCTACCTCGACTACGACATCCATCTGGCTGAAGGGAATATCCACCGGGTTCATCCGGACATGCCGATTTTCCAGATGTCGGCCAAGACCGAAGACGGTCTTGAGCGGTGGATCGACTGGCTGAAATCAAAAATGGCAAACAAAGCATAAAATTGAAGTAACCGGTTTACGGGCGTCCCGCACCGATCAAAAAGTCACTGCCGGCTACCCCAAATCCACCTGCTGGACCGATAAGATATTGGGAAGGGCGGAAAGCTCTTTTAAAACTTCCTCGCTGGCCTGATGGTCGATATTGACCATGCAAAGCGCCCTGTCTTTCAACCTTCCCAGCTGATACCGGCCGATATTGATATTGTGTTTTCCCAGCGTCGTGCCGACATTGCCGATAACTCCCGGCTTGTCGATATTCTGGATAATAATCATATAGCCTTCCGGCAGGGCATCCATGTATATCATGCCGAGCCTTACGATCCGGGGGTATTTTTTGGAAAAAATCGCCCCCCATATCTCGTCCGGGCCTTCCCCCTGTCCATCCATTTCCAGCCGGATGGTGCCGGCAAAATCATCGGTTTCCCGTATGATCGTTTCCGAAAAACGGATCCCCTTTTCCGAAGCCAGGGCCGGTGCGCTCACGTGATTGACCGGTGAGTCCGTAAACACCCCCAGGTATCCTTTCAGAACACCATGGGTCAGCAGTCTCGTATCGAGAGAAGCCACGTCGCCGCTGTAGATAATCCTGATGTCCCGAATCTTGCGGGTAAGCTGGCCCATCAGAGACCCCATCTTCTCCGCCAGGTTCAGGTGGGGCCGGATCTGCTCCATGACTTCCTGGGAAATGGATGGGAAATTGACGGCGTTGGTGATAACACCGTCCAACAGGTAGGCGGACATCTGCCTGGCAATCATCTCAGCCACTTTGCTTTGGGCCTCACCGGTGCTGGCCCCCAGGTGCGGGGTAAAAACCACGTTGGGATGCTGCAAGAGCGGCAGATCCATATCGGGCGGTTCCGTGGGGAACACATCCAGGGCGGCGCCCGCCACATGCCCGCTCAACAGGGCGGTATACAGGTCGTTCAGGTTCACGACCTCCCCCCGGGAACAGTTGATCAGCCGCACGCCCGGTTTCATACTCGCGAGGGCAGCCGCATCAATCAGGTTTTCGGTCTCTTTCATGCGGGGTACATGAAGGGTAATAAAATCGGATGTCGCCAGAACCTCTTCCTGAGAAACCATTTTGACATCGATCGCCCTTGCGGCTTCATCGCTGACCATGGGATCATAGGCGATCACTTCCATCTTCAGCCCCCTGGCTCTGTTGGCAACGACCCTGCCGATATTGCCAAGCCCGATAACCCCCAGGGTTTTACCGGTAATCTCAACACCGAGAAGCTGTTTTTTTTCCCAGCGGCCATCCCGCAAAGAAGCCGTGGCCTGGGGAATATTCCTGGCCAGGGAAAGCATCAGGGAAATGGTGTGTTCGGCGGTGGTCACCGTATTGCCCCCTGGTGCATTCATCACGACGATACCCTTTCGCGAAGCCTCGCGGGTATCAATATTGTCGACACCGACCCCCGCCCGGCCGATCACCTTCAACCGGTCGGCATTGTCCAGCACCTGCTTGGTTATTCTGGTGCCACTGCGCACGGCGATGCCGTCGAAATCGCGGATGAGGTTTGCCAGCACCTTCGGATCATTGTTGGCCTTATCGTCGTCCACCACCACTTCGATCTTTCCGGTAGCTTCTAGAATTTTCCCTGCCAGTGAAGACATACTGTCCCGAATCATCACCCTAAACATAATTTCTCCCGTTCCTCTCTATGGCCATTTGATTTACCCTATACAAAAGCCCTCCGCACCGGCGGCGGCTCAAACCGAAATCAGGAAATGCGAAATATACCTCGGATCGATGTCATCCGGCGCTACGCGGCCGTATTCCGCCTCCAGTTCCTGAAACAATGATGTAAACACGGTTCCCAGTTTCCGGGAAACAACATGGACATCTATCTTCAACTGCACTGCGGCCCACTCCAGAAATTCCGTCTTTTTGCGCTCCGCGATGGTCCCCTGGTAAAACCCGGCGGCATCGACAACAGTGCCGGGCTGAAAAAGTTCTCCGAAAAACGCCTTCAATTCTCCAAGCGTCAACGGTTGGATCGTACCGGAAAGTGCCAGACAGTCCCGCGCCCACAGGGTCAAAAGCAGGTTTTTATAGGTGGCAATCCCCCGCAACGATTCTTCCAGTCCCACATTTATCGACCCGAACAGTCTGTCCGTTTCAACGATATCTTCCAGAATGGATGCGGTTTCCCGGATGTCCTGCATGCTCTCGAATTCCCGGTACAGTTCCCCGCTGCGGTAATTGTCGAAAAAAAGCGGCTTTTTCAGCAGCAGACCGCCAAGCACACCGAGCCACTCCTCTCCCCAGAAACGCAACGGCAACCCGGCCGTCTCGAACCAGGATTGATCTCTAAAACGACGGACTTTCGTTTTCAGCTCCAGTACCGGCTGAAAACCGGCCCGGAAGATTGTCGAAAGCGAAACCCGGCCCAGCAGTTCGGCAAATCCTCCGTTCCCGGGAAAGTTGCCGTTGCACTGCTGCTCAAGGCCGATGGAAAGATAGCCGCAGGCCTTTTTAACGATATCCCGTAATTCTTCCCGGCTTCGAATAACCCTGGTATCGGCCACGACGATCCGGTTGCACAGTCCGGCAAATTCAGACTGTAAAAAATAAAGCAGCCCCGGATCACCGATATCGGCAAGTGCGCGCGCAAAGATGCCGTCGGCATCCATCACCCCATAGGGAGAAAGCGGTACCGGTGGAAGCGGGCCCTCCCTTTTCGCTGTCGCGCCAGTCGGTTTTTTTATCGTTTCGCGGAAATTCGCCGGAAGCGACTGGTAAATGCCGATGGCCTCATCAAAGGGTAAAAACCCCTTTTCCGCCAATCGCACATTGCGCAGACGAAACATCTCTTCTTCCGTTTCGGCGGGTAAAACGGCAGCGGCCTCCAGAATCATTTTTTGAAACAGAACATGATCGTCGGTAGCCATTCTGTCCAGAAGATTTTTTACCGTTTCGGGTAGTTCTCTGTCGTTTTCTTCGGCGGCGTCCGTGTCCGCCTGATCTTCCAGAATCCGGAGGTAGTAAACATCATCATAGGTAAAAAAACCATCGCCAAAATCAGACGGGTCCTGGTCATGTTCACGTATCCGCACCTCAATACAGCGGAAGAGATACAACTGCAGCAAATCTTTTTTTTCGGTTACCAGCCAGTCGGTCAAGCGGATCGGATCGGATGCCAGCAGGATGGAAAGCCACCGGGTGACAGCGGTGTTGTGTAGACGGTCTTTTTCCCATGTTTCGATATCGAGGATGTAGTCGAGCTGCCGGGCGGAGGCCATGGCAATAACCGGCAGGGCGCTTTCCGCACCGATGTCCTGAATCAGAAAATGGAGGTCTTCCTCCGGGAAGGAATGGACAAGCGCGACCGGCTGATCCGCTTCCAAAATACCGGCCAGGGCTTTCTCCGGCGGCAGGGCGAGAATCTCCTGTCTCTTCTTTCGGAGGGTTTCAATCCGTTTTAAAACAATATCCGTACCGTTGCTGCTCATGATCAACCACCGCCATAGGTTCTGCCGGCACAGTATTAACCCGGCTCCGGCCAAACGAAGTGTTCAGATCCAAAAATGTGGCATGGTATTCTTTCCGGTTGTGTTATTTATCGCCCCCCAGGTTGTCCGGCAGAACAACGGGGCCAAACCGTTCCCGAAGTGCGATCAGCCCAGCACGTTGGGCTTTCAGGACATCAAACAGTTTCCCCGGGATACCGTCCTCTTTACCGTATGCTTCTACCTGAAGGTCGATACGGCCGACGATATTATCAATGTAGAGTGAAAATTGCTTGTTGTAGAGTTCCCGGGGATATTCCTTGTTGATAATCGACCGAAACAGTTCTTTCAGGGTTTCATAGACAGGCAGGTTCCCAATGGGTGTTTCCAAAAAAGGGGCCTCCCGGTGCGCATGCCGTTCCAGCCATCCGAGCCAGACCTTGACGTCCTTTTTTTCACCCAGCAGCCTGGGGGAGTCTCCCCCGCGTGCTTTCTCGGTGAGGAAATAATTGAGCCCCGCCATAACAGGCAGCTTGTCTTTGGCGATTTTATCGCTCCCAAAAAAAGCGAACTGGGCGTCCATGTAATCCCCCAGGGAACCCGGAATAAACGGTGCATTGGCCCAGGGTGCCCGTTTGACACCGGTTGCACCGACTTCAGTTGCCGTGGCGGCGGACACGATACAGGCCCCGATAACGACTCCCTGGTCGGCGTCGGCCGCCGCCCATACCGGCGGCATTGTGTCACTGTCGCGGCCGCTGTAAGTGAATATCCGGGTGGGGACGCCGCTCGGGTTTTCCGCTTCCGTGGAGTAGTTGCTCAAAGCGGTCGACGCTACGGTACAGCGTGAATTGGGATGCGACAGGGGTATTTCCTTGCCGTTTGCATCCGTCATGCCCTTTTCCCAGGGCCCCTGAAAATTTCGGCCCTTTTGGGGATGTTCCTCGCCGTTGCCCACCCAGTGAGGAACACCCTTATCGTCGATCAGGACATTGGACCAGATCACCTCCGTCCCCGGATCCCGCAGGCACTTCATCAGCACAGGATCACCCTCCCGGTTGACGTCTTCCACGATTCCGAAGATGCCGCATTCGGGGTTAATGGAGCGAATGGTGCCATCGCCTGCGATCCACATCTGGGCGAGATCGTCGCCCACGAACAGGCCTCCCGCCATGGCGGTGGTGGTTTTGCCGCACCCGCTGGGAGCGGCACCGGCGCACCAGGTCACCCGCCCGCCGGGGCCTTTAATGCCGGTGATGAACATGTGCTCGGCCAGTTCCAGACCACGGTTTTCATAAACGGCTTTGTCCACGGCAAACCGGTGATTGCCCTTTTTCAGCAACAGCGTGTTGCCGGCATAGGTGCAGTTGAAGCTGAAGGTCGTCCGGTAGCTGCGATCCATGAACACCCGTGCATTGGGCAGATCTTCCGGCCGGTTGAGGCCCTCGCTGTGAATGTTGGCGAAAAAATGCCGGCGCTGCTCCACTTCCCGGTCGAAGGAAGCATAGGCATTGCGGTACAGGATTTCGGCGGAGTGGGCCACATAAGTCGAACTGGTCACCTCCAGGGCCGGGTTGGCAGCCTGCGCGCCCACCGGACCGCGCATGTAAAACCCCACGATCATGATTTTACCTTTCATGATGCCGCCCATGTTTTCGCGGACCTCTTCCAGGGCTTTTTCCCGGTTCATACGCTTGGCCAGGGAACTGATATGCTCCCACTCGTCGGCGATGTAGTAGGTGCGGTCGACGATCCGGCCCTGCTCTTGCTTAAGGTCAAAATGGATGGTGTGGTTTTCCATGGCCAGCGGCTGCTCTTCCCCCTTTTGAATGGAAAGTTCGCGGATAAACTGCCGGTCCGATCGGCTGCCGGTGTTGACATAAACACTGTCCGGTTGGCAGATGACAATGGCGTTGGCAATTTTCAAACGGACATCCGGATTGCCCACCTTTTCCATCCGTGCCAGGTGCTCGCTGGCCATGGTTCGCTTGAATACATCTGCAGCCGCTACGCCCGTGCGAATCCCACCCAATTCCACCAGTATATCTGGACCTATATTTTTATTTGCCATGTTCGCCTCATCTGAAAAGAGTTATTGTCTGTCCCCGCCAAGCGTACACTGGTACGCAGATTTATCAATAGTGCCCATGGAAACCGCAGATAGCAGCTACGTGCCGCCCTTATACTCCCCGACAATCAAATCCTGCGTGCGCCGCTTAGGAACATGATGCACCCCCGCCGCATCACGCCAGTAACGGATACTGTCCCCGGCGCTTATGCTTTCCACCATCACCTCTTCGGCCGGCACTCCCAGGGCGATTACCAGCAGGACATTATACGTCTCGGGAATCGCAAGGGCCCCTTTCAGGCGTGGCCGGTCGATGGCGCCCAGAATGCATCCCCCCAACCCTTTTTCCGCCGCCCCCAGCATGATGGTCTGCGCGGCAATGCCGTGGTCGCATCCGAAGTCACTGCTGATGGCTGTGTCCCCCAGTATGAGGATATAGGCCGCCGGCCGTTGTCCGGGCTGCGGCCCTTTCCAGTCCGTAAGATACGCCGCCCAGGCCAGGCATTCAAAAATGCGCTCGTTGATGACGCTGTCGCACGAAAGAATGTACTTCAACGGCTGCCGGTTGGCTCCCGAAGGCAGGTATCGGCACAGGCCGGCCAGTTCCCGCAATTGGTCCATGTCGACAGCTGCCGATTCGTCAAAGCGGCGGTAGCTTCTGCTTTTTTGCACGAGTTTAGTAATCATGAATTTTCTCCATCCTGTCGGCATATGAATTTCGCCGGCTGCGGCATGTTTTGATCCAGCCAGAGAAGCACCTTGTCAAACTCGGCGGCCACTTCGGCCAGCGCTTGGCCGCGGTGACTCACCCGGCTCTTTTCGGCCATGCTGATTTCCGCAAAGGTTTTTTTCAAGGGCGGGTAGAAAAAAATGGGGTCGTAGCCAAAACCGTTCCCGCCGGATGGCGCTTTTGCAATTTCCCCTTCGCAGCTTCCCTCGTAGGTCAGGGCCGGGCCGGTTGGAACAGCAATCGATATTGCACACTCAAAAGTGGCCTTGCGGTTTGATTTTCCCGCCAGCTCCCGCAGCAGCTTGCTGCAGCGCTCGGCATCGCTGGCGCCCGGCCCGGCATAGCGGGCTGAATGAACGCCGGGGGCGCCCCCCAAAGCTTCCACTGCCAGTCCCGAATCATCGGCCAGCGCGGGGAACCCCAGAATCCTGGCCGTAAAGCTGGCTTTTTTGTAAGCATTGTCGTCAAACGTTTCTCCGTCCTCTTCCACGTCGGGAATGGGGCCGAAATCGTCCAGATTTTTAATATCGACGGGAAATCCGCGGAGCAGTTCGCGGATCTCGGCAGTTTTGCCGGGGTTGGTGGTAGCGATCACCAGTATTTGTTTCGGTGCCATGGCAGGATAATCCCTATACATTAACAAATTGACCGCTTGGGGGCCAAGATAGTGGATAGAATGCCTTCGTTATAAACATTATCACATAATGCAGGCGGCTTTTTTTGTAAAGCCTTTTGTGGTGCACTTGCATCTTGAACCCGCCACACCGGTGGGGTATATAAACGTTGTGGCAACACAACCGGCGGCCGATTGCCGGATGCTTTCGCCCATAAGACAACACCCATTTATGAAAGAGGCATAATGGCCAGCAAACGCGCATTACAACTGTTTTTTTCCATCGGCCTGCTGTTTTTGATCATGAGCGGGCCTTCCCTTGCCGTCGCACCTGCTGCAGGCGGCAGTGTCGATTTCCCCAGAGATCTTCAACGCTACAACGATAGCGAAACCAGTGGTATCATGGAAAGGCTGATTCAGCGCGCCAAAGAGGAGCCGTTTAATGTCGTCGCCACCCTGATATTTTTTCTGGCCATCGTTCACACATTTCTTTCCTCAAAATTCATGGCGATCGCCAATCGGCTTGAGCATCAGCACCAGAAACAGCGGGCCGGGGGCGACGTACCCCGACAGTCGGTTTCCCATGCTGCGGAACTTTTCCATTTTTTGGGTGAAGTGGAGGTCGTCTTCGGGATCTGGGCCGTCGCCCTGGTAGCCGCTGTCATCGTTTTTTTCGATTGGTCGACGGCCGTTTTTTATATCAGCCAAAAGGTCAATTTTGTAGAACCCATTTTCGTTGTTGTGATTATGATCCTGGCGGCCACACGTCCCATCCTGAAACTTTCCGAAACCCTGATGCAGAAGGTAGCCGCGCTCCTGGGCGGCACCCTGACCGCCTGGTGGTTTACCATTCTTACAATCGGGCCGGTTTTGGGGTCCTTCATCACCGAACCGGCGGCCATGACCATCGCCGCCCTGCTGATCGGTAAAAAGTTCTACGAACTTGACCCACCGGAAGGATTCAAGTACGCCACCCTGGGTTTGCTGTTTGTCAATATCTCTGTTGGCGGAACTCTGACCCATTTCGCCGCACCGCCGGTACTGATGGTGGCCGGCCCCTGGAACTGGGGCACAGGGTACATGCTTACCCATTTCGGGTGGAAAGCCGCGATCGGTATCCTGGCCGCCAACGGGATTTATTATGTCCTGTACCGCAATCATTTCAGATCCCTGGAAGAAAAATTTCAACTACGCCGGCTGAAGGATGAAATCCGCAGCAAGTACCTGTGCCGCAACGAAATGGAGCTGATGATCGATTCGATACTGCCGGCCATCAGAGAAGAACTGCAACTAAAACAGAAAGTCGCGCATCAACTGGCGGAAGTGTCTGCGCGCATCCGGGAGCAGCTGGAACCGCAATATCTCGAAAAGGTCGCGGCTTCCGGTGTGAATCGCGATCTGGCCCACAAAGCTTTTGAACAGCGTTTCCAAGAGGTCGTACAGGCGCGTCTGCGCGAGAATATTCCCATGGCACTTTCCGAAGACCAGCGGGCGCCATACAATGACCCGGATTGGGATAAACGAGAAGATCCGGTCCCCTTGTGGGTAACCACGGTTCATGTTTTTTTTATGGCCTGGACCATATTCAACTCCCACTATCCATCCCTGTTTGTTCCCGGTATTTTGTTTTTTCTGGGATTTTCTCAGGTAACTTCGATTTATCAGAGTCAGATCAATCTCAAGCCCGCTCTGCTGGTGGGGTTTTTTCTCGGCGGACTGGTAATCCACGGCGGCCTGCAGGGCTGGTGGATCGAGCCCGTCCTGGGAAGCCTTGCGAAAATCCCCTTGATGGTAGGGGCCACCATTTTGACGGCCTTCAACGACAATGCCGCCATAACATTTTTGAGCACGCTTGTGCCGGGTTTTACGGACAGCCTTAAATATGCCGTGGTGGCCGGCGCGGTAGCCGGCGGTGGATTGACCGTGATTGCCAATGCCCCCAATCCGGCCGGGCAGTCTATTTTGAAGCAGTATTTTGAAAACGGTGTTTCACCGCTTGGTTTGCTGAAAGCCGCTCTATTGCCCACCGGCATTGTCTGGTTGATGTTTTTACTGTTGTAGCACTTGCATCCGTGGCGCTGCATCGTCATCGGCAAAACGGAGGCTGCACCCATACCACCGTAAAAACCCGGCCGTCCATAAAAGGATCGGTCAACGCAAAAACACCCCTTCCCGCAGATCCTCCCTGTGCAGTGCAACAACAGCATCTATTTGCTCTTGCAATTCCTGCCAGATAAAATCAGGCATATTTACCAGGAAGAGTAGGCCTGTTCCGTCCTGTAAGCATAGTGGTAATATCCTAAAACTTCAGGGGATTGATCCATTAAGCGATATTCTGGATTGGGTTTGAATTTTGTCTTGCTTTCCATATATTCATCATATTATAGGATTGCATAGATAACTCAATATGAAATTGAGAAGTCGAAAAACTCCAGAGAAACAACTCCCAAATAATACCTAAGAGAAGAATACGTCGAAATATTTTCCACCAATAAGAACCGAAAACATGGAATACTTTTC
>CAZKYZ010000060.1:0-13183 GCA_964557055.1 uncultured Desulfobacterales bacterium | reverse complement strand
CTGCAACCCGGCAGTGGAATTCAGCTCGATGCCCCCAGGCACTTTGAAAACGGCGTATACCGACTTCATTTGATTTTTTCAAATGCGAAGGAACTGCAGCAACGGAAAAAAGAGATGGCACGTCTTGCGGACCATTCCGATATTCATACGCTCTTTCAATGACGCACTGTTGGAATATCCAACATATGTGTAGCAAATCCCATCATAATACCATAACAAATTGATATTATGGTGGGATTTGCATTAGTTTTGTCGCTTTCCAAGTCTAAAATATTCAGGCTGTAGGGATTCCATACACTTTTCTTTCTATCCTCCATTTTTTCTGTTTCCGGTAAATATTAAATAACGTTTACTATTACAATATGTTAGAGTTTTTTTTCTGTAAATGATATTTTTGGCAGCATGTTTGCATTTAAATGCCATGACAAAGAAATGCGAATATAAAATGGAATGACCATATTATAAACTAAGGAGATAGAAATGACCCGAAATTCAGGCACGACCCCAAGAAGTAATGTTGGTTACGGATCATCTTACCGCAAAGGAGATGGTACAGATCTAAAACAGAAGCTGGAAATTGGTGCGGTTTTGGGCGGGCAGGTATGGATGGTAAAACCGGATAAAAAGGCGGAAGGCAACACTCCCTGTTTGTGGATGCAGGCCAGTGCAGTTAAATTCAAAACCTGCAACAACTACTACGATTGCAACTCGTGTAAATATGACCTGGGTATGCGGGCAAAAGTGGAGAAAGGAAAGCAGACAAGCTGGCAGGATATGATGCGGCGAAAACCGGACTTGGGCCGGATATGCCGGCACAGCCTGACAAACCGCGTACCGCAACGTGTCTGTGCCTACGATTACCAGTGTGGCAGCTGTGATTTTGATCAATACTTCGAAGACTTTTTGAACGCGCGTACCGGTAGCGGTGCCTATGAGATGCATCAGGTGAAGGGGTTTGACGTCCCCATGGAGCATTATTTTCATGATGGCCATACCTGGGCGCGCATCGAAAGTGGCGGCAACATAAGGATCGGATTGGATGATTTCGCGCTGAAGTTGCTGGGCAAGGCCGATGCTTTCGACCTGCCGCTGATGGGCAAGGAACTTGACCAGGGCCAGGTCGGGTGGGGACTGAAGCGACAAAATAATCTCGCCGATGTGCGATCTCCCGTTGGCGGAGTCATCACTGAAGTGAATGCCATCGTAAGGGAGAACCCCGATGTGGCCAACCGTGACCCTTATAATGATGGCTGGCTGTTTGTGTTACGCAACCCCAATATCAAAGGGGCTTTTAAAGACCTGAGGGTAAATGCCGAGACACTCGAATGGATGAATACAGAAGTGAGGGTCCTTGAGGGCATGATCGAGAAGGTTGCCGGCCCCATGGCAACCGATGGTGGTCTGTTGGCTGCGGATATCTTCGGCAACCTCCCCGATCTCGGGTGGAACGACCTTACCAGTACTTTCCTCAGAACATAAGGACACGAACTGGACGATGAAAACACCCCAGAACAGAAATATTTCCGATCCATGTATCTGGATGCAGACAGGCATCGTAGCGCTGAAGCAATGTCAGAAACGATACGATTGCTTGGCCTGCAGTTTTGACCGTGCCATGCGCCGCACTGCTGACGAAAACCGACGGGTAAAAAAAAGCGGTGATATTCCTCCCGGAAATCAAAGAGGGCAAATCATATTCTGGCAGGACCGGATGAGAACCCTGCCGCAATGGCGGCGCCCGTGCACCCATTTCCTTAAAAAAAGAATATCGTTTCGGTCATGCACGAATGATTATTCCTGCGGGAATTGTGACTTTGATCAGTACTTTCAGGATCAATATTCCGTGCACGCTGTTGTCAAACCGGTTGAAGCGATTGATGTCAGCGGGTTTAAATTCCCACAGGGATACTACCTGCATAGTGGTCACACATGGGTAAAAATAGAAGCGGACGGAACTGTCCGTCTTGGTCTGGATGATTTCAGCGGTCGCTTGCTGGGCCCGATAAATCGTATCTTGATGCCACTGCTTGGCAAAACAGTGCGCCAGGGAAAAACAGACGTTACCATTCAGCACGACAGGCATTCAGCCGGTGTAATGTCACCCGTCAGCGGTGTCGTTACCGATGTTAATCCCCGACTCATGGCGGAACCCGGCCTTGTCGGTTCATCACCTTATGCGGATGGTTGGATATTGCGAGTGCACACGGACCGCCTTCGTCAGGAGATAAAACATTTGATGATGGGAAAAGAGACAGAAACCTTTCTAAATGGTGATGTTGACCGTCTCTATGATGAAATCGAAACAGTTCTCGGCACTCCGCTGGCGGCGGATGGCGGCCTGTTGGTAGCCGATATCCGTCAGGCAGTCCCGGATCTTTCATGGGAAAGGATGGCATCCTTGTTTCTGCGAACCTGATGTGAAACGGGATTCACTGATGCGTCTGTAAACTCCTGAGGTGTCGGATTTCATCTTCAATCATGATCTTGCAATAACGGCAAAGCTCTTTCGATTTACGATCGACATCCTTTATCGTACGACAGTAGTGCATGATGCATAGTGGATCATTGCAGTGGCGTAGAGAAAAAGTGTGCCCCAATTCGTGTATTGCCTCCTTGACAACTCGGAAAATAAACGCATCACGACTGGCAACTGCTGACAGATTGTCGAGCAACCGGCAGGTGGATACCACGCAGGCAGTGCCGTTCAGCTGGGCTTCGCCATACACAAATGTGAGAATGGGGATAAATAAGTCGACATTCGTGATTGCCAAGACTTTAAAAAATTCACTGTTTGAACTGACGCAAAGCTTTTCGAGGATGGCGGTTGAATGGTATTGGTATCGCGACGGGTCAAACGCAAATTCCACATCCTCCAGAAGAGAGATAATTTTTGTGTGAAAACCGAATGCCGGCCGCACATGCAAGGCAATGGATTCGACGATGTCGGAATCGACTGTCCCGATTGGAACGATTGCTATCGTTTGCGCAGGCTGAGGCATTAGGCATTTCAGGGGAGCCGTGGTTAAACCGAATTCGCTCTATTCAGGTGGAAACGCTTGATTTTGCTATAGAGGGTGGATCTGTCAATTCCCAGAATATCGGCGCTCCTGGAAATATTCCATTCTTGCTCGGTTAACACATTATATATATGTGCCTTTTCAATATCCTTTAAACTGCCACTTTTAAATTCACATACAGATGCAGCGTCAAAAATCGGCAGGTTTTGCAGTTGTATTTCTCGGCCCTTGGCGACAACTACCGCCCGCTCGATTGCATTTTCCAGTTCACGGACATTGCCGGGCCATTCGTAAAGCATCATTTCGTCAATGGCGGAGCGGTTGATGCGATCCACCGGCTTGTTTGTTTCCTGAGCAAAACGACGCAGGAAATGCGCGGCAAGCGGCGGAATATCATCTTTGCGTTCACGAAGTGCCGGCATTTCGAAAGCGACCACATTCAAACGGTAATAAAGATCCTGACGGAAGGATCGGTCTTCGATTGCTTTTTCAAGGTTCCGATTGGTGGCGGCGATCACCCGGAAATCAGCTTCCACCGGCTGGGTTCCGCCCACCCGGTAAAACACACGATCCTCAAGTATTCGCAACAAATCAATTTGCATGCGCATACTGATCTCACCGATTTCATCAAGGAAGAGAGTACCTCCATGGGCGAATTCAAGGCGGCCTTTTTTTGTCTCCTTGGCATCGGTGAAGGCCCCTTTCTGATGGCCGAACAGCTCGCTTTCCATCAGATGTTCGGGTATTGCGCCACAGTTGACCACAACGAAGGGGCCACTAGATCGGTTGCTGTGGGTATGAATCGCCTTGGCCGCCAACCCTTTTCCGGTTCCTGTTTCGCCGGTAATCAAAATGGTTGAATCCTGTGGGGCAACATCGCTTATCATCTCAAACACAGCCTGCATAGGTGCAGACTGGCCGATCATGCTCTCAAATCGCGATTGCGTTCGGTATGCTTCCTTGAGGAACTGCCGCTCCCTCTCACGGGCCTGCTGGCTGATTATTTTTTCGATAAGCATGCCCAGTTCATCCGGGTCGAAGGGTTTCATGAGGTAGTCGGCAGCACCGTTTTTCATTGCATCAATAGCTGTCCCTACGGAGCCATAGGCGGTAATCATGACCACCGCCGCGTCAGGGTCCTCATCCATGACATGTTTGAGCACCTCTAATCCACTGATGCCCTCCATTTTGATATCCACCAGAAGGATATCGAAATGGGTCTGACCCGTTTTGGTGAGCGCTTCTTCTCCGCTGGCAGCTGTTTCAATGGTGTGCCCATCGCGTTCAAGCCATCCGGCAAGTGATTCGCGCATGACCAGTTCGTCGTCTACGATAAGAATTTTGGCGCTCTGCATGGATCGCTCCGATTTGTCAGTTTATAGGAATGCGGTTTTATCTGGTTTTGATGGCGGAAAGGCAGCTGCCTGCGAGTGATCTCGTTTCCGGAAAGGCAGGTCCAGTTCGAACAGGGCGCCATGTTTCTCTTTCGATGATACCCGGATTGTGCCGCCATGTTCCTGTATGATGCCATAAACGACTGAAAGCCCCAGTCCAACACCCTTTCCCTTCGTTTTTGTGGTAAAAAACGGTTCAAAAAGTTTTTGCTGATTTATTTTGGTTATACCGATACCGGTATCCCTGAAGGAAACTTTGATTCCCGTGCCGTTGTTGGAAAGGCCGGTGGAAATAGTGAGGAGACCACCATTGGTCTTTTTCATCGATTCAGCGGCGTTCGAGATCAGATTCATAAAAACCTGTTGCAGTTGGTCTTTGGATGAAACGATCGCAGGAATTTTAACACTGTATTTCCGTTGAACGGAAACGCCGTATATCTTAAGCAGGTTGTCATTCAAAAACAGAGTTTTATCAATCAGTTTGTTCACGTTCAGTTCTTCCAGTTCAATGCGGGACTGCCGCGAAAAAGCCAGCAGGTTTGAAACAATTCGGCCGATACGGCGCGTTTCTGCTTCCATGAGACCTATATATCGCTTAAAAAGATTCATTTCTTCCTCATCAATGGAATCTTCGGCCATAATCCGTTTCATCAGGAGAATCAGGTTGAGAACGCCGGCAATGGGATTATTGATCTCATGTACAACCGAAGCTGACAGCTTTCCAAGAGAGGACATTTTGTCTTTATGCATCAATTTTTCGTGGGTTTCACGCAACTCACGGGTTCGCTCTTCCACCATCTGTTCCAGCTGGCGCGTGATTTCGTCTTCTTGCATTTTTCTTTCGGTTATATCTCTGCTTATTTCTATAAATTTCTGTATTTTACCACCTTCGCCCCAGATGGGAAAAATGGTCAGCTCAATATACCGCAGTTCACCTTTCTTGTTGGTTCGTTTGTAAACTTTCTCGATCTTACGTTTATTTCGGACAACATTTTCCAAGGGACAGGAGATGGTTTCCGGTTCACAGAGGGTTTCCCGTTTCTGAAAGACCTGATAGCATTTTTTGCCAATGACATCTTCCCGGTTAAACTTCATTTTTTCCATGAACGTTTCGTTGGCGAACAGCATTTCCTTGTCCGGGGAAATGACGCAGATGAAATTCCGGATACCATCTAAAATGGTTTCGATTTCACGATTGCGATCCTTTAATTTACGGGACTCGGCATTAATAGCATCCCAGAAAAGCTGAAAGACCTCGTAAGAAAGAATGCGGATATGGGATGGCCTCGAACCAATAATTTCGGTAAGAATATTATCTCCCGGAGTAAGAATGATAATCAGGTTGATATTCAACTTTGCTGCGTAGAGTTTCCGGTAATCGGTAAGGCAGGAAAGGCCCAGGTCCCCGGCAAGGCGCATACCTGGAGAATCGGGATCGGTATCGGAAACAGCCACGATTCGGGCATCAATATCGCTTTGCTCACCACTGATTGTCGTCTTTTCCAGGATATCGATGCATAAGGGGCCTCCGCCCACTATGGCAATATTGGTTTTGGTTACGGAAATCTCGCTATGCATGGTGTGGTCCCTCACGTTGCCGAACCTGCAATCCTGTAAAATGTAAAAAAACGATTGACGGATGATTTCTGTTTTGAATTTACCATGTGGCGTAGCGGGTTTCAAGGTCATTTTAAAATGGCAGAGGCTGGTTGCATTTCCGGATATTATATTGTCGACTTTTCTTGTTTTGATAAATATCTCATAATTGTTGACCGTCATTTATATCCGGATTCAATAAATATTTTCAGATGAGACAAAAACCTTCCATGGGACCCGATTCTATGCTAAAAGGCATTTTGAATTTTTGAATTTCGATTAATTACCATAATATTATTGCATAAGCCGCTTAAACAACAGCATAAGGAGTACTCCATGACTGAAAAGATCCACGGATCCGTACTCGTTGTCGGGGGCGGAATCGCCGGGATGCAGGCATCCCTTGACTTGGCAGATTCCGGGTATCTTGTCCATCTGGTTGAAAAATCTTCCGCCATCGGCGGGGTAATGAGTGAACTGGACAAGACCTTTCCTACAAATGATTGCGCAATGTGAATCATTTCTCCTAAACTGGTCGAGGTCGGCCGGCATCTCAACATCAATCTGATCACCTCAGCTGAAGTAGCTTCGGTTGAAGGCTCGGAAGGTAATTTTAAAGTATCCCTCAATAAAACCCCGCGATATATCGACATGGCCAAATGTACTTCGTGCGGCGATTGCGTCGATGTGTGCCCGGTAACGCTGCCAAGCGAGTATGACCAAGGGTTTGCAGACCGGAAGGCGATTTATAAAAAGTACGCCCAGGCCATACCGGGAGCATTTGTTGTCCAGAAAGCGGACACTGCTCCCTGCCGCCTGGCCTGCCCGGCTGGCCTGAACGTTCAGGGTTATGTACAAATGGTCAAGGAGGGCAAATACAAGGAAGCTCTCCAAATCATTATGGAAGATTTGCCGCTTCCGGGCGTTCTTGGCCGGGTCTGCCCCCATGGCTGTGAAGACGCCTGCCGTCGTTGTGACGTAGATGAACCTGTGGCCATTCGGGATCTGAAACGGCTTGCGGCTGATCAATTTGATCCCCGCCAGGTACCGATCGAATGTCTTCCCCCACGAGAAGAAAAAGTTGCCATAATCGGATCCGGACCTGCCGGACTGTCTGCGGCTTATCACCTGGCCCGCAGGGGGATAGGCGCGACCATATATGAAGCCCTGCCGGAAGCTGGTGGAATGCTGAGAGTCGGTATCCCGGAACACCGGCTGCCCCGTTCCGTACTGGACAAGGACATAGAAGTCATCACCCAGCTTGGGGTAGAAATAAAAACCCACACCCCCATCGGTGGTGACAACAGTGTAGACGATCTACTCGATGGCGGCTACAAAGCCGTTTACATCGCTATCGGTGCCCATAAAGGCATTACACTGGGCATCCCCGGTGATACCGCTGCCGGCGTTTGTCAGGGAGTGGACTTCCTCCGGGAGATCAATCTTACCGGTAAAACAAAAATCGGTAAAAAGATTGCCATAATCGGCGGCGGCAATGTCGCCATAGATGCGGCCCGATGTGCCGTCAGGATGGGTGCCGAAGAGGTCACAATAGTTTACCGGCGAAGTCGGAAAGAAATGCCGGCCTGGGAAGAGGAAATTCAAGCCTCCGAGGATGAAGGTGTAAAGCTGGCTTACCTTTCCGCCCCGCAGGAAGTTCTCGTGGAAAATGGAAGGGTGTCCGGATTGCGTTGCGTACGCATGCAACTGAGTGACGAGGATTCATCGGGCAGACGCCGACCGGTGCCGATTCCCGGCAGCGAGTACGACATGGAGATCGACCAGCTGATTCCCGCTATCGGTCAACGTCCGGATCTGTCTGGAATCGAAAATGTCACCGGAATTGAATTCTCGAAATGGGGCACCACGGAAGTAAATGCTATCAGCTATGCCACCGGGAAAAAAGGCGTTTTCGCCGGTGGTGACGTCCAGACCGGCCCATGGGTTGCCATCGGTGCGATTGCCGCGGGAAAAGAAGCCGCTGAATCAATTACGCGTTACCTGGACGGCAAAGACCTGACAGACGGTCGTGAGCCGATTCAGTGTGACGCCCCTGTTTATCGGCCGATACCGAAGGGTGTGGCGGCCGAATCGCGATCCAGGATGCCGGAACTGCCGGTAGCCGAACGTGCCGGCAACTTCAAGGAAGTCGAACTCGGCTATGATGACGCTGCAGGTTCGAAAGAAGCCGGTCGATGCCTCAATTGCGGATACTGCTGCGAATGTTACCAGTGCGTTGAGGCGTGTGCACCCGAAGCGGTGACCCTTGTAACCCATGCACAGAAGCCGGAAGTAGAAGTGCTTGAAGTCGGCTCGGTCATCCTCGCTCCGGGTTTTCAACCTTTTGATCCTTCCAGATTTGATAATTACAATTATATCAATCACCCGAATGTAGTAACCTCCATTGAATTTGAACGGCTGCTTTCCGCAACCGGACCCACTATGGGGCATCTCGTCCGAATGTCCGACAAGAAGGAACCGAAAAAAATCGCCTGGTTCCAATGCGTCGGTTCCAGGGACATGAATAAATGTGACAATTCATACTGCTCTTCCGTTTGTTGCATGTATGCTATCAAAGAAGCCGTAATTGCCAAGGAACACTCGCAGGAAGATCTGGATTGCGCTATTTTCTACATGGATATGCGAACCCATGGAAAGGATTTCGAAAAATATTATAATGACGCCAAGGACAAACACGGGGTGCGATTTATAAGAAGCCGCGTGCACACCGTTGAGCCAGTCAGAGGAACGGATGACGTGCTGGTCCGATATGCGACCCAGGAAGGAGAAATGAAAAGTGAAATCTTCGACCAGGTGGTCCTTTCGGTCGGGCTGGAAATGTCAAAAGAAGTTACCGAATTCGCCAAGAAACTGGGCGTTGACCTCACGGATGCGAATTTTTGTAAAACGGATGCCATGAACCCCGTTCTCACCTCAAGGAAAGGCATCTATGTATGCGGTGCTTTTCAGGGACCGAAAGATATCCCGGAATCGATTATGGAAGCCAGTTCAGCGGCCTGCATGGCGGGTTTAAAACTCACGAAAGCAAGAGGATCACTGGTTCGCGAAAAAATATTTCCCAGTGAAAGAGAAGTTGCCGGGCAAGAACCCAGAATCGGCGTATTTGTCTGTAATTGTGGTGTCAATATCGGCGGTATAGCAGATGTCCCCGCTATCGTGGAATATACCAAAACGCTTCCCAATGTGGCCTATGTCGATGAAAACCTGTTTACCTGTTCGCAGGACACACAGGATAAAATGGTGGGAGTCATTGAAAAACACAATCTGAACCGGATTGTGGTGGCCGCGTGCACGCCCAGAACCCACGAACCGCTTTTTCAGGAAACTATGAAAAATGCCGGTGTGAACTCCTACCTATTTGAAATGGCCAATATCCGCAATCAGTGTACCTGGGTGCATTCGGGTGACAAGGTAAAAGCGACTGAAAAATCAAAAGATCTTGTCAGAATGGCGGTCGCGCGGGCATCACTCCTTGAGCCCATCGGAGATATGACTGTCGATATCGTAAAATCAGCACTTGTGATCGGTGGCGGTGTCGCCGGTATGACTGCTGCATTGAGTATCGCCGAGCAGGGGTTTCCGACAACAATTGTCGAAAAATCACCTGAACTGGGCGGCAATGCACGAGATATCAGTCAAACCTGGCGCGGTGGAAATGTACATGAATACCTGAAGGAACTTGAGGATAAGATTCGAACCCATAAAAATATTGAGGTTCTGACAAACACCCATGTTGAAGATGCCGGCGGTTTTGTGGGTAATTTTGAAACCCGTCTTGACACCGAGGGCCATCAAAAGTCAATTCAGCATGGCGTTACCATCATTGCCACCGGTGGTAAGGCCTCCGAGACAGACGAATATCTGTACGGCCAAAACGAATGTGTCTCACGTTGGCATGAGATCGAAGAAAATCCCGCCAGGCTTGCGGCGGCCAACAGTATTGTATTTATACAATGTGTTGGATCAAGGGACGATCAACGTCCATATTGCTCAAGGATCTGCTGCACTTCTTCTATTATGCAGGCGATTGCCATTAAAGAAAAAACGCCGGATAAAAATGTTTACATTCTCTATCGAGACATCCGCTCTTACGGTGAAAGAGAACTTTTGTACCGGAAGGCCCGTGAACTCGGAGTTATTTTTGTGCGATATACCCGTGACCGGAAACCGGAAGTTCGCGAAGGCACGGATGGACTTGAAATCGGCATTTTCGATCCCATTTTGCAAAGAGATTTGCTGATCCAGGCGGATTTGGTAAATTTGGCGACAGCAATAGAGCCTGCAGAAAATGCCGCACTCGCGGCCATGTACAAACTGCCGTTGAATGCCGAGAATTTTTTCATGGAAGCACATGCCAAACTGAGGCCGGTGGATTTTGCCTCAGACGGCCTCTTTCTTTGCGGGCTGGCTCATTACCCGAAATCCATTGATGAGAGTATCGCCCAGGCCATGGCGGCTTCAAGCCGAGCCATGGTTGTACTTTCCAAGGATTCAATTACCGTTTCACCACTCGTTTCACACGTGGATACGGATAAATGCATCGGCTGCGGGCTTTGTGAAGAAATATGTCCCTTCAGCGCCATTGTACTGGACGAAATCGAAGGGCAGGGCAGTCGTGCCAGAAATATCTCCGTTTCCTGCAAAGGCTGCGGGCTCTGCGCGTCCTCCTGTCCGCAGCATGCCATCGACATGCTTCATTTCCGGGATGAGCAGATCGTGGCCACCATCTGTGCGGCAGTATAAAATAATGGCAGATGATACGGAATTGATGGGATGAACAGGGATTCGGTTTATCAATAAAACGATCTATTAACTAAACGAAGGGTGAAAACATGGGGGATTTCGAACCTAAAATTGTAGCATTTCTGTGCAACTGGTGTGCCTATGCCGGCGCTGATCTCGCAGGTGTTTCCCGGTTGCAGTATCCTTCCAACCTGAGAACGGTGCGGGTCATGTGCTCCGGGCGCGTTGATCCGGTTTTTATCATTGAAGCCTTCAAACAGGGATGTGACGGCGTCCTTGTATCCGGCTGACATTTCGGCGATTGTCATTACCTGGAAGGTAATATACAGGCTGAGAAAAAAGTATTGCTAACCCAAAAGCTGCTGAAAATAGCGGGAATGGACGAAAAACGGCTGCACCTCGAATGGGTGTCGTCCGCCGAAGCCCAGCGATTTGCAAAAATGGCAACCCTTGTGACGGAAAACGTAAAAAAGCTTGGAAAGCTGGACAGCTCGGGTTTGGCGTTGAATCTTGAAGCTGCTGCGATGACCGTCAATGGAGAACCCATTCGCTGGCTGGTGGGAAAGGAAGTCAGGATTACCACCAAAGGTGACGTGTATGGACGCAAGTGGGACGTCTCTGAATACGAAGCCGTCCTGCACAAAGAACTCGAAAGAGAATACCAGAAAAACCTGATCTATCTTGCCATCAAGAATGGCTGTGAATCCGTCAGGGATGTCAGTGACAGGATTGGTACCGATCTGCTGCGGACTTCCTACCTTTTGGCAGACCTGGAAAAAACCAACCGGGTCGAGTTTACGTGTATGAAAGAAAGCAAACCTGTTTTCACGGCACTATAAAGAAGGGGATTTCGCTCGGTCCGTAGAAATCCAAATCGCAGGCCGGGCGGCGCATAGAATGGTAAACTGAGGGAGGTAAAATGGCTAACAAAAGCGGATCAGTTATGGTAGTGGGTGCCGGCATCGCTGGAATGCAGGCAGCCCTGGATCTTGCCAATTCTGATTACAATGTCTACCTGGTTGAAAAAGGGCCGACCATCGGAGGATTGATGGCCCGGCTGGATAAAACCTTTCCCACCAACGACTGTACCATGTGAGTGATCTCACCAAAACTGGTCGAGGTCGGCCGGCATGTTAACATCAATCTGATCACCAACAGTGAAGTGGCAGCCATGGAAGGGGAACCCGGTAATTTTCAGGTGACCCTCACCAATAACCCGCGGTATATTGCCACGGATGTCTGTACCGGGTGCGGTGACTGCGCCAGGCATTGTCCTGCCTCAGCCGTTAATCAAATTAACAAAGGCATGAACGACCTGCGGGCGACCTATATCGAGTATGCCCAGGCGGTTCCGTTGGCCTATGCCATTGACCGGGCCGCATGCATTGGATGCGGACTTTGCGAAAATGTCTGTCTGGCAAAAGCGATCCGCTATGACGACGCGTTGAAAGAAACCCAAATAACGGTTGGGTCCGTTATCCTTTCCCCGGGAACCAAGGGGTACGACCCCTCCGATCTCGATTACCTCGGGTATGGTAAATTCCCCAACGTTGTAACCAGTGAAGGCTTCGAAAGGATTCTGTCGGCGGGCGGGCCTTATTTCGGGCACGTCATGCGGCCCCTGGACAGGGAAGAACCCAAAAGTATCGCATGGCTGCAATGTGTGGGATCCCGGGATACCAATCGTTGTGGCAACGGCTACTGCTCTTCCGTTTGCTGTATGTACGCCACCAAAGAGGCCATGATCGCCACAGAGCATATTCACGGCGACCAGGACTGCGCGGTCTTCAATATGGACATGCGCACCTACGGTAAGGATTACGAAAAATATTTTCTGCGTGCCCGAGACAAAGAGGGCATCCGTTTTGTCAAAGCCCGGGTACATACGGTAGACGAAATAAAGGAAACAGGCGACCTGCGTGTCCGCTACGCTGATGAAGCCGGGCAGCTGCAGGAAGAAACCTTTTCCATGGTCGTTCTTTCCGTCGGCCTCACGATTCCCGATTCAGCGGTGGAACTGGCCAACAGCCTTGGAATTGAGCTGAATAAATACAACTTTGCCCAAACAGACCCGTTTTCCCCGGTGGAAACTTCCCGGCCGGGTATCTATACCTGCGGTGTTTTCCAGGGCCCCAAAGATATTCCCGGTTCCGTTACCGAAGCAAGTGCCGCAGCCTGTCTGGCCGGCTCGGAATTGTCGGAAGCCCGTGGGACGGACATTCCCGAAGTAACGGTTACTACGGAATTGGATATCACGGGCCAGGAACCGAGGATTGGTGTCTTTGTCTGTAACTGCGGCATCAACATCGGCGGCATCGTTGATGTCCCGGCTGTTCAGGAATACGCAGCCGGACTTTCCAACGTCGCTTTTTCGGACAGCAACCTGTTTACCTGCAGCCAGGATACCCAGGA
>CAZKYZ010000059.1:0-13372 GCA_964557055.1 uncultured Desulfobacterales bacterium | reverse complement strand
ATCCACAATTTCAACAACAGTTATATCAAGGCCTGCCAGCAACTTGAAATTGGCGCGTGCGTCTCCGGCTGGCAGGCTTCCCGCAGCGGCCATCAAGAAAAGGGAAACATCGGCGCCCAGCTGACAGAGATAGCGCGCGACAACAAAGCCGTCGCCTCCGTTGTTGCCCTTTCCCGCCGCAATGCCGACCCGGAGGCCGGCCGGTTCACCAAAGGTTTGCCGGAAAACAGCCGCCACTCCCCGCCCGGCATTTTCCATCAGCACCCGGCCTGGAATACCGTATTGTTCAATTGTCCAGGCATCCATTGCCTGCATCTCGGCGGCTGTTACGATAACCATGGCAAGCCCCCCTCAAAAATACCTGAAACGTAACGCATATGCACTTCCCGCAATAGATCGCGGCCCTGCTTATCCGCGAAAAGCAATCAGAGCCTCCAGCTCCCGTGCCTTGGCTTCCATCTCCAACGCTTCCTGTTTATCATTGATGTGGTCGTATCCGAACAGATGCAGAATACCATGGATCAGGAGCTGGTCGAACCGCTCGGTCAGCGTCTGCCCGGCCGCATCGGCTTCTGTGCGGGCGGTATCCAGGGAAATGACGACATCACCCAGCAGATCAGGGTTGACTTGGGAGAATTCACCTTCCTGCATGGGAAAAGCAATGACGTTGGTTGGCCCTTCCTGTTGGAAATATTCCCGGTTCAGCATGGCAATCCGGTCGTCATCCACGATCAGGAGCGACAACTCTCCGTCAGGAAAGTCCAAGGCGTTTAAGATGGCCTTTGTTTTCTTCGCTATCTCTTTCCGGTCTATCTTGAACCGGTTTTGCCTGTTGTCGATCAGAATTCCCATTTTTACCTTTCCCGGTGCCTTGTGTCGGGCTGTCCGGGTATTCGATACGGTGATGGTGAATACCGGTAAGAATCTGATTAAAGCTTTTGGCGATCAGGTGAAGATCTTTGAGCGTCAAGTCGCATTCATCCAGTTGGCCGTCTGAAAAAATTTTATTGATCAGATTTTGCACCAGCCCCTGGATTCTGGCGGGTGTCGGATTGTCCAGTGTGCGCGATGCCGCTTCAACCACGTCCGCCAGCATAACCAGAGCGGCCTCCCGGGTTTGCGGCCGTGGCCCGTGGTACTTGAAATTTTCGATATTGACATTCTCTTCGCCCTTCAATTTTTTGGCCTTTTCATAGAAAAACCGAATCAGGCTGGTGCCGTGGTGCTGCCGGATGGTATCGATAATCGGCTGGCCCAGTTTGTGTTTCCGGGCGATCTCGACACCGTTTTTAATGTGGGCGATCAGAATCAAACTGGACATGGAAGGCGCCAGTTTATCGTGTTTGTTTTTGCCGCGAGCCTGGTTTTCAATAAAATACAGCGGCTGTTTGACCTTGCCAATGTCGTGGTAGTACCCGCACACTTTGGCCAAAAGCGGATTGGCACCGATCTCGGTGGCGGCCGCCTCTACCAGGGAACCGATGACAACAGAATGGTGGTAAGTGCCGGGTGCTTCCATCATCAGCTTACGCAAAACCGGCCTGTCCAGGTTGGCCAGTTCGAGCAATTTGATATCCGTTGTGTAATCAAAAGCCAGCTCGACGATAGGTGTAAGCCCGGCCGTTAAAATGCCAGCTGAAATGCCGCCCACAAAAGCCATAGCCCAGTCCCGCAGCAGGACGGCGACCGAAAGCTCGATGGAGAACATGTTGACGGCGGTGGCCAATATGCAGTTGAAAAGCCCAAGTTTCAAACCGGCCTTGATGAAGACTTTCCTCTCCCGGCAATCCCTCAGCCAGTAAGCAGCCATAGCGCCGCTGAGAAAAAAATAGATAAAAAGACCGAAGCCTTGTACACAGATCATCGCCGCACATACCGATATCACCAGGGCAAAGGCAATGGCGACATTAAGACCCATGAATAGATAGATAATCATGGCCCCGGCGGACAGGGGTGTCCCGAAGTACAGGGTAAGCTTCTGGCTGGCAGGGGATGCCTCCTCGACCGTAATGGCGGTATAGGCGGCAGCGAACTTGAGCAGCAGCAGGAATGCGATCAGGATAATGGCGATAAAAAGCATGTCCTTATTGTTGTCGTGGGAGACATGGCGCGGGTGCCGTAAAAAAAGGAAATACAATGTAAACAAAAAACAGGCCACGATCGTCACGGCCCCGGCGTTTTCGAATTTCACCGGTTCCGTTCTGGTCTGCGACTCCAATGCCTTAACCTTGAGAAGCTGCACTTTGGTAACCCGTTCGCCTTCGCGCAGAAGCATCTCTCCGGCCTTGATCTTGTACAGTATCGGTTTGATATCGGCAGCGGCCGTTTTCTTGCGGTCTTCCGTGGCGCTTTTGTTAAGTGTGATGTTCGGTTGCAGCAGGCCCTGAGATATGTCCACAATCAGATTTTTAAGAACATAGCTTTGGTTCTTCAATATCGGTTGCCCGATTACCCTGACCATCGTTTTGGCCTGATCCATTCCGTAAATCCGCTTCAGGTTGGTGACAATTGTTTCCGTTTTGGTGTTGATTTCCCGAAAAACAATACCCCGGTCAGACTCCTGGAGAAGGATTTCCTTGTTGGCTACGACACCGTTTTCTAAAATCTGGGAGATGATCTTGATGATCAGGTCTTCCGCGTCCTTGGAAAACCGGTCTTTCACCAACGCCGGATAGGCCTCTTTAATGATCGCTACGCCAATTTTCTCTGTGAATTCCGGCACTGCTAGAAAAAGAGCTTTATCAAGTCGTTTTTCCAGATCCGTATCTTCAGACGCCGAAATGGAATCTTCCCAACCCTGGGTTACGAACTTCTTTCCGGCATTGTCGATGATACTGCGACAATAAGAAAAAGACTGCCTGACCTGCCGGGTTAACCGGGGGGCAAGCTCCGTATCCAGATCATAAACCGTCAGAACATCCGCAACGGCCTGTACGCGTTTTTCGTCGGTAGCCGCCACGTCCTCTACAAAAAAATCGGCAGGCGCCTTGACATCTTCGGCAACGACGTCCCCCAGGTTATAGACGTAATGTTGCGGTGCGGAAGCCGGCTGAAGCAATGCGTAAAATATTCCCGATATCAAAGCCAGAATACCCCAGCGTACCAGCTGACTGGAGCGTAACCGGTATACGGCTGATTCTTTTGTCATCTATTTTCCTGCATCCCCCTGTTAATCAGCGAAAACAACTGATGTGACGTAGTATGGCCCGGATGCGAAATGTTCGTCACGTTTTTAAGCGCCCCTTTGCTTTGTCGGCATCCAGGTCTTCATAGGCCATGATGATGTCCTGCACCAGTTTGTGCCGAACGACATCATCTTTTGAAAAAAAGACCTGTCGGATTCCTTTCACTTCCTTCAGGATCCGGGTGGCCTCCACAAGACCGGAAGTCCTTTCCGGCGGCAAGTCAACCTGGGTGACGTCTCCGGTGATGACGGCCTTGGAGCCGAAACCGATTCGCGTGAGAAACATCTTCATCTGTTCAGAGGTGGTGTTTTGAGCTTCATCCAGGATAATAAAGGCATCATTCAACGTCCGCCCCCGCATGAAAGCGATGGGAGCGACTTCGATGACCCCCTGCTGCATGAGGGCGGATGCCTTTTCAAAACGCATCATATCATGCAGGGCATCGTAAAGCGGCCGTAAATAGGGATCGATTTTTTCCGTCAAATCACCGGGCAGAAAGCCAAGGGATTCCCCGGCCTCCACTGCGGGCCGGGTTAGAATAATCCGGTCCACCTGGCCTTTGGATAAAGCGGAAACCGCCATGGCCATGGCCAGATAGGTTTTGCCGGTACCGGCCGGCCCCACTCCGAAAACGATGTCGAAACTGCGCATGGCATCGATATACTGTTTCTGGGCAGGACTTTTGGGAGCAATCGAACGCTTCCGAGAGGTAATGTATACCGTATCCAGAAAAATATCTTTGAGTTTGATCCGGTCATCAGCGCTGAGGACCCGAATGGCATAATCGATATCGTTCACATAAACCGGATATCCTTCCATCAGCAACCCGTACAACTGTTTCAGCAGATTCTCGGTAAGCTTCATGCCAACCGGGTCTCCCTGGATCATAATGTCGTTCCCGCGGGCATTGATTCGTACGTCCAGGGCAGCGGCAATTTTTTTCAGATGCCGATCACGTTCACCATATAACTGGCGCACCAGTTCCATGTCCTCAAAAGTGAGGGTCGTCTGTTCCAGGCCGTTTATATTACCGGAAGTTCTCATCGCAATTGTCCGCAAAACCAAAATCAATCCCAGGTGTTGACCACGTGGGAACCCTTCCCCAAAATTCGGCGGTAGGCTTTTCAGGACCCCGCCCGGCATAACTTTATATATCTATCATATCACTGGAAGACATTGCAAACGGCAATTCGTAAGCGACCGTCGCATGGGAAAAATACCTTGACTCGCTATTGGGGCTCTGTTAGATGAGCTTTCTGGTGTCGCTTGAAATACACTAAAATAACAAAGAATTCGATATGAACCCTTTCGATATCGTTATCATTATCATCCTCAGCTACTGTCTGATTCGAGGCCTGTTCCGCGGACTGGTTAAAGAACTTTCATCCATTGTCGGTGTTCTGGCCGGGTTTTATGCCGCCTACAGCTATTATCCTTTGATCGCCGGACTGTTGTCGTCCTGGATCCAAAATACCGCCTATCTCAATATAATCAGTTTTCTCATTATTTTCATTTGCATTTTTTTGGTCATCAGCATTCTGGGTATCGTTATCAAATATTTTCTCAATATCGCCTTTTTGGGTTGGATGGATAGAATCTGCGGGATGGGATTCGGGATCGTCAAGGCCATCCTCATCGCTTCGATACTCCTGGTCATGCTGACCGCCTTTCTGCCCAAAGGTGACCCCATTATCAAAACCTCCATCCTGGCTCCCCACGTCATGGTCATTTCCGAAAACATGGCCAAGGTGATCTCCAAAGATATGAAGCGCAATTTTACCGTCAAAATCGAGGAACTGAAAAAAGCTTGGAAGAAGCAGAGCAAATAGCCGCAAACCCCGGAATCGACTCCCTGCTCAGGCTGGTTGATATCCTCAGGGGAGAAAACGGTTGCCCCTGGGATCGCCGCCAGACGGCGAAATCCATGTCGGTTTACCTCATTGAAGAAACATACGAATTGGTTGATGCCATCCAATCGAAAACACCCCGGGAAATCTGTGAAGAGATGGGCGATGTCCTGTTTCACATCATTTTTCTCACGCGTTTTTTCGAAAAACAGGGGCTTTTCGGTCTAAACGACGTTGCCGCGGCAGTTATCCAGAAAATGATACGACGGCACCCCCATGTTTTCGAAAAAAAGAAAGTGAATTCTGCGGATGAAGTAAAAAAACAGTGGCAACAGATCAAGCAGACGGAGCGAAAGTCCGATACACCTGATTCCGCCCTCGATTCTGTCCCGGTCGGCCTGCCGGCATTGACACGGGCGTACCGGATATCCCGGCGTGCTGTGGATCAGGGGTTCGAGTGGGACAATCTTGGTGGCGTTCTGGATACCGCTGAAGAAGAATGGCGGGAATTCAAGGAAGAACTGTCCAAACAGCCCGAGAACAATGCCGCAACCGACGACACCGAGCTGGAATTCGGGGATCTTTTGTTCACCCTGGTCAACGTCGCCCGTTTTACCGGCATCCACCCGGAAACTTCCCTGATTCGCGCCATCAACAAATTTGAAAAACGGTTCCGGTTTATGGAAAAATCGGCTGCGTCTGAAGGCCATACCTTGGAATCCATACACCGGGACGAAATGGAAGCTTTGTGGGGTAAAGCCAAACGCAACGTCGGCTGATCCGAAAACGTACCGGCGGGCTGGTTTAGCAGGCTGTTGAAAAATACCGCCGGCACGGCTGCGGATGGCGCACAATACGGCCCAAAAGTTGGGTTTACAAATCGTAAATGAGAAGCTTACACCGGATTGCAACCCGGCAAGACAAGCGCAATCGATTTTCAACAGTCTGTCAGGTGGGGGGGGTTCTTTTTTCAGCGAGAACGTTGAGGCGGTCCATTAGTTGCCGAGAGCTGGTTTCCGAAATTTTTTGCCCCTGCTTGCACAAATCCTTTTCGATAATGTTATAAGCGAACACATGTTGACGGTCCTCTGCGTCCGATCCACCGGCAAGTTCTGATGAAATGGCAGGGGATGCCGGAAACTCAGAAAGGGAATCCGGTTCTTTGTCGGTACCGGCTTTGGTCATTTTTTTCACGATATCAGACGAAATTCGCTGCAATACGGCCGCCCGTTTCCCGCTGCCGGCAATACCCAGGTTACCGGCAGTTCTACTTTCATCCTCGAGGTTGGGAACCCCTTGAGCACTGGTTCGTGTGAGTTGGCGGCTGTATACTCTCAAAACATTGTGAATCTGATAGGAAGGGACATACATCGTATCTTCGCTTCTTTCGAATGGAGCCTATTCAGACGCTGTCAGCCATATCTGCGGGCACCGGACCATCACATCAGGCGCACAAATTCACGGTGACTGCGAAAGGCAATATCCGGCAGGTTATCGACAGGGAAAAAAGCCGCCTCCGATGCATCATCTCCGGGATATGGGATCCCCGAATAGGAACGCACCAGATATCCCACCATCAAAACGGTATGATACTGCGCATTGGTATTGGTGCTGACGCCGATCAATCGATCGATCGTACCCGAAACGCCGGTTTCTTCGTGTAATTCGCGAAGAGCCGCTGCTTCCGGGGATTCTCCCAGTTCCATAAACCCCCCCGGCAGGCACCACCAGCCTTTTTTGGGCTCGACATTGCGTTTAACGCACAAAATGCCCTTTTGTGCGTCGCAAAGGACCACACAGGTTGCCGGAACCGGGTTTTCGTAAATGGGCCTGGCACAGCGAATGCAAAATGGGCGGATTCTGCCCTCAATCTCCCGGTATTCCAGAGGTAGGGCACAAAAATGACAATATTTTTTTTGCTTCAATAGAAACCACCCTGAAAACCGATATTCACAACACCCGGCGCCCTTCAGTCATCAAAATCTCCTTTTTCCCCTGTATTATTGTCGATCAGAGCGGCTTTTTGCCGGATTTTCTCAGGCGTCCAGTCCTGCAGGTTCTCGATCCTTTCGGCGTTGGGTCCGGGATCGAAGGATCCGGATTCCAGGATATCGGCGATCGCCAGAGGGGCGGTGTCGCTGCTGTTCATCACATCCTTCAGCATCTTGTAAACAAAAGTGTTCACCCGGTTTACCATGCGCTCGCGGATACTTGCAGGCTGGCCCATAAGACGGGTTTCAAACGGCAGGTTTAATTTCTTATAATTGCCGCCGGAAAGACCGTTGGTGGCCGCGTAGGCGCTCATGGCAGCCCACATCTCTTCCGTGACACCCTCGCCCGTAACTTTGATGAAATTTCCATCCTTGCCCATCTGGGCATTACCGTAATCGTTGACTTCCAGGCCCCACGATATCATTTGAAGCGCAGTGGCTACATTTGCCTTGGTGGTTTTCGTTTTGGCGACGATTTCCCGCAACCGCTCCGAACTGTTGCCTGAAGTTCCGTGCTGCGCCCCGGAGATATTGTAGGGCGCAAGCGCCTGGTGAATTTTGGTGGTCAGGTCCACCTGGATACCCTGACCGCTTGCTTCGATACCATGTACCGTACCGTTATTCAAAGCAATCCAGTTGGGGAAAATGCTGTGGGCATTAAGGCCCTGAATTAAAAACAGGGCCTCTTCGGCGGTTGATAATCCGGTTTTCCCTTTGATTTCACCTATTTCTGTTTCTAATCCCGCCCAATCGGGCACAAACGGAATTAGCGCCAGATTCGCCGTCAAGTTCATGTCGTCCGGCATATGGGAAGCATCAATGGCAATGGAGGTAATTCCCGCTTCAAACAGGGTCGGTATTTCGACCTTGGCCGGCGCAACGTCTTCCTCCTTTTTAATACCATAATGGTCGGCATGGATCGCCACCGGTATGGTGATCCCCAATTCGTTACAGGCGGCGTCAACCTGCCTGGCAATATTCCAATAATTCACCGCACAATAGGCTGCGGCGCCGCCCTCGGAACGGGCAATTTCAATGATCAGGCAGGCATTGGCCTGTTGAGCGGCCAACAGGGCGCCCCGAATGACGAAATTGCTCCGCCCGTTTGCCGCCATGGTCATGGCGCCTCCCTTTTTTTTCAGGGCCCGATCGATATATTTACCGCTGACAATCAGGGCTTTTGAATGGGGAAACAATTTTACGATATTGGGCGGTCGCCCGATCGCAAGCGCTTTTTGAAAATCCGCCGATCCGGCGGTATTGGCATTCGACATGGTATCCTCCATTGTCACCCGGGAGGGGATAAAACTACTCCGTCTCGGGTGCTTCCGTCTCTGTTGTTGGCGGGACCGCGGCACCGCGGGAATTGAATTCATCCCTTTCCGCGGAAAATGCACGCGCCCTTATTTCGTAATCGTCAATTTTCTTGTTCAGTTCATCAGCCTTGTCATTGTAGCTCTTCAGTTGGGCGGATGTCTTCACCTCCTTGCGCTCTTTCTCCAGTTCTATTTTTTGCTGCGTGAGCATATCATATTCTTCCTTCAATTTCTGCTGTTCTTCGTTCAAACGCTGCAACGTACTTTCATCGCTTACAGGTTTTTCTTCCTCACTCTCCGGCCAGTTACTCTCTTCCGCCGCGGGTGCTGGCGAAGCCGGCTGTTCCTCCGGATCCGTCGAGGCAGGCTGTGCCTCTGCCGGGGACTCGGTAGGAGCCGTTTCCTGGTATTGATCCCGCTGCCCTTCGGGAACCAGGGTGATGTCGTCTGTAAACCGAATGTTGCCGTCAACATCCTTGTACTTGTATACTTGGGCATTTGCCGGAAAAATGAAAACCAGCAACAGGATCAATACAAAAAATGCCATGCGGATCATGACCAGCCCTCCTCATTTGAGTAATGATTCGGTTAATATCTATTTTTCCTTAATCATCGGCAGCTTACCACAAGGATTTTAAAAATGCAATATCCCTGTTTTGAACGCCGGGAGCTTTCCCCCGATGGTGGCAAGAACCAAATCAGGCGGGCTTAGCGGGGCCCGGTTCTTGTCCGGCATCGAGGCCGGTTTCTAAAAATCCCTCCCGAGCAGGAAGGCCGAATCCAAACTGCAGCTGCCCTTTGCAGCCGGGGTGTTGCTTCCGGCAGACGGATTTCCCGGCTGCACCCGAAAGGTGACCTCTCGTCCCCGGGAAGAATTGCTTCTGTATTTTTTGATATTCTATTTCAATTCCTCCACTGATCGTGTATAAAGATTGCCCGTTTGGGGTTTGTCCGGACGATTCCGGAAAGATTCCGCATATGTTAACCTGTTTGCAAAACGACCTGCCTATGAGAATTGTACTAATCGCCCCGCCTTACCCCCTGGAAGAGGCACCGTCACCACCGATGGGCATCTGCTGTATCGCTGCGGTTTGCGAAAAAGCCGGCCACGAAGTCGTTATTCTGGACTATATCGTCAGTCGCTATACGGCTGAGAAACTGCGCACGGAATTGGACCGCTTCCAGCCCCATGTTGTCGGCACGAATTCAGTCACCATGAATTTCGATTCCGCCACCGCGATCCTGCGGGATGTGAAAGCCCACAACCCTTCCATCCCAACCCTGATGGGTGGCCCCCACGTATCCTTCGACCATTACAACGTGCTCCGCGACAACCCCGAAGTAGACGTTGTGATAATCGGAGAAGGAGAAGAAACGGTGGTGGAATTTCTGTCCTGTGCCCAAAAAAAAGAACACTGGAAAAAAATCCCGGGCCTGGCCTTTCGGCAACGGGGGCTCCCCGTTGTCACAACGGATCGCCCTCTCATCCAGAGCCTGGACGCACTTCCCTTTCCTGCCCGCCACCTGCTGCCCATGTCCCGATACCAGGCTCTTGGATTTCCGGTCAGTATTACTACCAGCCGGGGATGCCCGAACCGCTGCATATTCTGCCTGGGTCGCCGTATGGTCGGTTTCCGGGTCCGGTTTCGGTCCATCGCGGCGGTTCTGGATGAGGTGCAAGACATCATGAGCTATGGGATCTCGTTTATCAACATTGCTGATGACCTTTTTACGGCCAATAAAAAACGGGTGATCGAATTCTGCCGGCAGGTGCAAAAACAGAACCTCCACTTCACATGGAGCGCTTTTGCCAGGGTAAATACAGTGGACCGGGAACTGCTGGAACACATGCAGGCAGCCGGATGCTATGCTATCAGTTTTGGAATCGAATCGGGCAACGCCGAGATGCTCAAACGGGTGCAAAAAGGCATTACCCTGTCCCAGGCTCGAAAGGCGGCCGAATGTTGCAAAAAGGCAGGCATCCGGACCCACGCATCGTTTATTGTCGGGCTGCCGGGGGAAAACCGCCGGACAATGGCTGATTCCCAAAAACTGGCAACGGAACTCGGCATCGAATACGGTTATCATATGCTGGCCCCTTTCCCCGGAACAGAAGTGCGGGAGAATATCGACCGGTACGACCTTGAAATTCTGACGGACGACTGGCGCCGATACAATGCCAGAAGGGCGATCGTAAAAACAGAAGCACTCACCCCGGAAGAGATGGATGCGTTTGTCAAGGAAAGCTGCAAACCCATCACGGAAAACTGGGAAGCGACCCTGCTTCGCTATCAAAAGGGGACCTGCACGGCGGAAGAAAAAATGGCGGCCGAAAGCCATTACCGGCTGGAACTGATCTACAAGCTTCTCTCTGAAGATATCCTCGAAAACACTTTTTTACCGGCAGGCGATCATACGGGAGATCACACCCGGCTTGCGGAATCGGTCGCCCGGTCGACCGGCACGGATCCGTCCTTCACAAAACGGATTCTCGCGGATTTAATCCAAAAAAAGTATATCGTACCGAAAAGCAGCGACCGGCAGGTCATGTGGGTGTGGACCCATAACAACCGAAGGAGCCCGGCCGACGGGATGGTGTCATAAACAAGGAGTATCTACCAGAACAGCGCTTTCAGCAGAATATCCCACGGGCAGCTGATATCCACACGAACCACCGACGTTTCCGTGCCCGGCACTGCAATGGAGCCGGAATGCCCCTCCCGATGGATATAACAAGCCTTGAGTTCACCGGCCTTTAACGCCTTGCCGATGCGGCTGCAGGCAGTCAGAAAAAGATCAAATTGGCTGCCCGCGGCAACTCCTCGCAGCCAGTTTTCGCTGCCGGAGATACCGGCCAGTTTCTCCCGAATCCGATCGGCCTCCGAAACGGCTCCCCCCGGAATATCAACCGCCTCGGAAACATAGCCAGTCATGGGATCCACGCCTTCATCTCTCAATCGAATCGCATCCATGATCACCGCCTGCAGTTCCGAATCGATCTTTTTTTCCACAACAGGGCAGTGGTCCTGTAACGACATGGCGACATCATGCCACCCGAAAATTTTCAGGGCAGCCAACTCACCATGCACATTTTTAAAGCGTGCATTCATCAAAACGCCTTCCCGAAAAAACAGAACCCCCATATCGCCACTCTGTTTATCGGTCACCCGAAGCGTGCAGGTCTTCATCTCCATCTCGATCAGCTGGGAAAATACTTCCGGTGAAATTGAATTGAGGATACCCCCCTCTGTCGCGCTTTTGAGGATTTGCTGTATTTTATTGCCCAACGCTTCCAGTTCGAATGGTTTTGCTATAAAGCCGACAGCCCCTCTTTCCTGGGCCAGCTTACGGGCGGCGGATGAGCTGTAACCGGTAACAACAATCACGGGCACGTCCGGATAATGCTGGGTCAGATAGGCCAGCAACCCGAATCCGTCTTTGTGAGGCATCTTCAGGTCCGTTACGACCAGGGAAATGTCCGCCTCATTCAACATCTTCACCGCTTCAGTACCATCGCCGGCCGTCAGGGTCTTGAACTGATCTTTGAAAAGTGTGAACATTTTTTCAACCCGTGTCCGGAGAACGCGGTCGTCGTCCACAAAAAGAATCGTATTCAATCTATCCGCTCCTGGTCAATTGTACCGGTATAGCCACCCGATATGCTTTCCGGTAACAAAATAGGTAACTACCGGATATCGTATGATTTTCACAAAATAACGCGGCGCTGTTCCCGACGGTAACCGTCCCAAACCTGCGCATGTGGGGAAATCGTATTGCCAAATGGTAAATAAGTCAACTTTTGAAACCATAAAAAAAGACCGGCCCAAAAGGGCCGATCTTTTTGAAGTGAACATTTCCGATTACCGGCGAAACAAAAGCGCTGAAAACAATGCTGCCACAGCGTCCATACGGCTATTTATCTTTGTCTTTCCCGTTGCCGTTGTTGCTCTTGTCCTTATCTTTACCGTTGTCTTTGTCTTTGTTCTGGCCGGGCGCTAACAGTTTGCCCTTGTCGCCGTTCGCATTGCCGTTGTTTTTGTCGTTGGAAAGGCCGTGCCCTTTTGGCTCCCCTGTTTTGAGGTTCCGTTTGGTGGCCAGACGCACCTCGGCCGACAGCTCTTCCTGCTGCATATGCTTCCAGCCTTTGATTTTGGTATGACCATGCCCGAGAATACTCGGATGAAGGCCCAGTTCATGGCAGATCTCGCCCCACCCCATTTCGGCCCGCATCTCGGCGATCTCGTCCACAGACACCCCCGCAATGTCGGCGAGCTTTTCGTCGGCATTCTCCTGCGCCTCCTCGTATGCCGCCTGGGCCTCATTGTATGCCTCTTCGGCCGCGGCAAGTTCCTCCGCCGTGGCGGTACCGTCCGCTACCAGTCCCTGCCAGTAGTCATAGGCTTCATCGGCTATTTCGCCTTTTTTCTCTGAATCGGCCACGGCATCAGCGGCATCCTGCTCGGCTTTGGCAGCCGATGCGGCCGCTACGTTCTCGGCGTGCTGCAGCTGGGAATGGTTCTGAAAACTTGGTCCTTCATCGTCAATGGCAGCGTCAATTTCCTCGGAGCCGGTCTCTTCCGATGGTATATCCCCCTCCTCCTGGGCCAATACCGGTCCCGTTGCAACAACCAAAATAATCGCCATTACGAAAACCAAAGGCCCCAAAAACCATCCTTTCCGGAAACACGGTTGCATAATCATTGATTCCCCTCCTTTTATAACATTCTTATATTGTTATTTAATTTCTGTTATCAGTTGGACCGAACTCTCGATGTTGAATTTTTTCTGGTTGACCTCGTATTGCTGTGGGGACCCAAACCAGCTGACGGTAATACGAGAAGGCGCAATCCCCGGTTCTCTTTGCAAAATAATTTTCTTGACCTGCCCTGCCTTTTTCCGGGCCAATGCAGAATTCCCTTTCTCATAGGCAATAATGTGCAGCACCAAGGAAGGGTTCTGCCACATAAATTCCCCGATCGAATCGATTGTCTGGAAACAGTTTCGGTCCACCTGTGCATTCTCGCCTGCAAAAG